>JAGPEN010000006.1 GCA_018057035.1 Aminivibrio sp.
CCAGAGCAGAAGGGGTTCGAGTACCGGGTTTTCCATGACCGTCGATTCAAGTCTCGTCGCCGCCACCGAACAGCCCGTCCTCTTAATCAGGAACGCGTTCCCTCCGCAGTGATCCGCATTGGAATGAGTCGTTACGATTCTCCGGAGGGGTATTTTTCTCTCCTCGAGCATGCGGGCGATTTTTCTTCCCGCTTCGTCGTCCAGGCCGCTATCAATCAGCCGAACCCCGTCGTCAGCCAAATAAAGCCCCACATTGACTCTTCCCGGAATGTATTCGGTCGAAGCACCCAGTTTCACAGTGTCCACTAGCGCGTCCCCCTTCTTCTGATTCCTGATGTTATTGTGGATCAAACAAAAAAAGGTGGCAATACCCCTTGTACAGTACGGACCATGTGTTATAATTTCCTTATATTTGGTACGGACCATTTCCAGTCATCCTTTATTCTGCGGCGAAGGAGATGCATCATGGAAAAGACGACGCGTGAACTAAAAGGCGGCAAAAGCGCTTCCCGGGAAGATTCATCCGAAACTTTCAACAACCTGATGTCCGATTTGAATTACGACACCTACAAGTCCCGTTACGACCAATAGGATCAGCCGCCCCCCCCCGGGGGCGGTTTTTTCTTTGACGTTCCCTCCGGTTGCGTTATAATGTTCCAGTTAAACAGGAGGTGACGGGTGTGCCAAACAACAGCAGCGATACTATCCCTTCAGATTCGTCCGCTTCTCAGCCCGCAATTGAGGTGCGAAGCCTTCACAAATCCTTCGGCAGCCTCTCCGTGCTCCGGGATGTTTCTCTTTCCGTCGAGGAAGGAGAAGTTGTTTCCGTTATCGGTCCCAGCGGCTCCGGAAAAAGCACCCTTGCGCGGTGCATCTGCAGGCTCGAAGAGATCAATTCCGGAGAAATTTACCTTTACGGGAAGCGGACCGACCGCTCCAGCCATTCAAACCGTGATATCGCCCGACTGGTGGGAATGATTTTCCAGCAGTTCAACCTCTTTCCCCACCTTTCGGTCTTGGATAATCTCACGCTCAGCCCCATTCGAATCCTCGGCCTTTCCAGGGAGGACGCCGTTGAGAACGCCATGGCCCTATTGAAAAGAGTCGGGCTGGAGGAAAAGAGAAACGCACGGCCGAGCGAACTCTCGGGAGGCCAGTGCCAGAGGGTTGCCATTGCACGAGCCCTGGCCATGAACCCGAAAATCATGCTGTTCGACGAGCCCACCAGCGCCCTCGATCCGGAACTCGTGGGAGAAGTGCTGGATGTTATTGCCGGCCTCGTCGATTCGGGAATGACCATGATGATCATCACCCACGAGATGATGTTCGCGAAGGAAGTTTCGGACAGGGTGCTCTTTATGGCCGACGGCAATATCGTCGAACAGGGACACCCGAAGAAGATCTTCTCCTGCCCGGAGGTCCCCAGGACCCGGCTCTTCCTCCAGAGACTGCTTGTCCACTTCGGGAAAGAGCTCACCGAAGGCGACGAAAAGGAGGCATGCCGTTATGACGCTTGATTTTTCCGCCATCGTCCCCTATCTTCACATGCTTTTTGCCGGGGCGAAGGTGACCATACAGGCTTCCCTGCTCTCGGTATTTTTCGGCGCCCTTCTGGGAATTTTCGTCGGCGCCCTCAGGGTCGTCCCTCTGGCGCCGGTTCGGGCCGCCGCGGCTGCCTATATTTATATTATCCGGGGAACGCCGCTTCTCATCCAGCTCTTCCTGATTTACTTCGGCCTGCCTTCCCTCGGACTGAACCTTCCCGCCTTCACCGCGGGGATAATAGGCCTTTCGATCAATTCGTCGGGCTACGTGGGAGAAATTGTCCGGGGCGGAATAGAGGCTGTTCCGAAAGGACAATGGGAAGCCTCCAAGGTGCTCGGCCTTTCGTACCTGAAGACCATGCGCTTCATCATCCTTCCCCAGGCGATCAGGAACATGCTCCCTGCCATCGGAAACGAGTTCGTTACCCTCATCAAGGAATCTTCCCTGCTGTCCACCCTCGCCATAACGGAGCTTACCATGGTGGGCCAGCAGGTCAGGAGCGTCACCTACGCTTCCTTCGAGACGTTCATCGTGGTGGGAATTATTTACCTTCTCCTGACAAGCGTTACGAGTTTCTCCCTTCAATACGTGGAAAAGAAATGGAAAGTCAGCTGAAACGGATTTTCCCGAAGCCGTGATAAAAAAGCGGGAGAGAGGATTTTTCGCCTCTCTCCCGCTTTTTTTTACATCATCCTCGTTCCCTGCGGCGCAGTCCTCTGGGCGTACCGTGACCTTTCCTTTTCCGCACCCAGACCGTCAAGGTATCCCCACGAGGCCATGACAATCTCCCGGATGGAAAGCTTCCTCCGTTCCCGCATCTCATTCCAGAGGGCAATGGGCAGGAACATCCATATCCGGAAGGCTGAATCAGGGCCTTCTCCGCCGAAATCGGAGAGGATGAGATACCCTGACTTGCTGTACAGCACAACCGGCCGGGAGGACTGGGAGTTCATCCTCTGGAGGTCGTCGAGGGAGAAAGCAAGCCCTTCCATTTCTTCGATGTCCCTTTTCCCGGGAAGGTCCGTCAGGGAAAACCAGATCTTCGGGGGCTGGGTTACTCCATCGAAGACATCGGCGGCACTCTTCATCCAGGTCTTAACCCTGGATACGGCTTCATAATCGTTCCTGAAAAGCGCCAGGCGAACCGCCCAGTACGCCATTTTCGCCGTGCCGTCCTTTTCAAGAACCTCAAAAAAAGCTTCCTCGTTCTGAAGGAATTCTCCTTCTCCGAGAAGGTGGTCTTCCCCGATGAGCCCCCTGAGGATCAGAGCGGAGGGCATGTGCTCCCCAGGAGGAGGCATCTGCCCTGAGAGACATGATTTCAGCTGGGAAATCACTTCGGCGGAAATGGTCACCTTCTCCACTTCGCCGAGCAGAAGGGTCTTCGCTTTCCCCTCGTAGAGAAAGACTTCCGTGGATTCGTCCGTTCCAAGCTTCCCCAGGGTCCAGCGTTCATAATGCTTCATGGTCGCGGAACCCACGAGATACCGGTTGTAGGGGAGAAGAAGGAGGACCCTCGGAAACGGCCCATCGGGCAGACCGTCAACAGTCATGCCGTCAGGAAGGCGAGCGATGTTTCCTCGCGACATGAGCTCGAATATCATGACCATCCCCTCCTCTTCTGATGTTTTGTATAAGAGTAGCATCAAAAGATCGGAGTATCAAGGGAAAAATACGGAACAGGACTAGTTTTGCAGGCTTCATTCCCTTCTCTGTCAGGAAAAGAATTATTTCCACCGCCTGTGAAGCCAGAGCCATTGCTCGGGAAAGGGGCGGATCATTTCTTCAATCGCCCTGTTCATGCGGAGCGTGTTTTCCTGAATGGCGCTGTTCCTGTCGGTCCCTTCGGCCATGGGGATCGGAGGGGAGATGACCACCCTGTGCCTGAAAGGGGAAAGCCTGTAGGAAACCACCGGAACGACGGACACTCCTGCAAGGTGGGCTATGGCGGCGGGGCCTCCCGCCGTATAGCACATCCGGCCGAAAAAGGGACCGTGAACTCCTGAGGAATTCCATGCCTGGTCAGGAAGAAGGCCGAGGAATCCACCTTTTTTCGCGAAGCGGACGGCATCCTTCATTATGAAATGCTTCTCGATGGTACCCACTCCGAGGGCTGCCCTGTAGGTTTCAATGAGTTCGGAAAGGTTGGGGTCGTCCGGGTTCCGGACCACTGCCGTCAGAGGATATCCCGACTGGGCGAGCCATCCCGCCAGGAGTTCCCAGTTTCCCACGTGACCTGTCAGGATGATTGCCCCCCTGCCGGAGTTCCTGAGATCGTCAAGGATTTCTTTCCCCTCTATTTCTACGACCCAGGAATGTACCCGGGAAGGATCCGAGACCAGGGAGAGATATTCGGCCACCATCCAGGAGATGTGCCGGTAGCATTTCCTGACTGTTTTTCTTCTCCACGCTTCATCGGAGTCCGGAAAGGCCTGCCGGAGATTGTCGAGGGCCACCTTCCCCCTCGGCCTGATGAGCATGAGACCGCCGGAAAAAAATGATGCCACTGCAGCAGCCCTCCAGCCTGGCCTGACCCACTTCCTTATACGGTCGAGAACGGCGGCCCGCCCTTTCATCGATCCATACCGGAGAGCGACAGATACAGGTTTTCCAGTTTTTTCGCACCCTTCTCAGGGGGAAACTGTTCGGACACATGGCGCCGGGCGGCCGCAGACGCTGCCCTTCCTCCCTCACCGGCAAGCTGGGTAAGAATCCGGCGTTTCTCCTCGGTACCCGCGGCGGGATCAAGATGGACATACCCGTCCTTCCCGAGGAGTTCATCCATGACGGGCGACCGGGGAGCCGCCGTCGGAACTCCCATGAGGGCACCGTTCGCTGAAAGAAGGGCGAGGGAGGGAACGGGATTTTCCACGAGGAGCATGGTCCTGCCGGTGAAGAGATGCTGCATGGCGTCTTTTCCTCCCCGGCCGAAAAGTTGAAAGCTCGCCCCCATGCTTCCGAGAAGGGAAGAATATTCGTTTTCTCCGGAGGTCTCTCCCGCAAGGAGGCACAAAAGGGACTCATCCCCCGGGGAAGTTTCTCCCGGAGCATCCCCTCCCCAGTTCACCTTAATCTCGAACGCGGGGGGGATGTAGGTTTCGCCCCCGGAACACTCGGTGGCTGAGAGTACTGTGGGGTGGCCTCTCCATTCCGTTTTCAGGGAAAAACGGGTATGCACGGTCCTTGCCCTGAGCCGGACCAGCCCCCACCAGGAAGGAGGTGTGCCCCACAGATGCCACAGTCTTCCTTTTATCCCCGCTGCGGTTGCCCGTTCCATAGTGTGCATGGAACGCCATGAGAGAAGCCCGGGAATGTTCAGGAGATCCGTTCCCGAACCCGAATAGGCATGAAGATCCGTCCCGCTTCGGATCAGCGCCCTGGCAAGCGTTCCCGCAACTGAAGCTTCCCAGGGCAGGAGGGATTCTCCGATGTACCAGCAGCATTCTGTCTTCGCCATTTTCATTCCCTCCTGCCGGGGCGGCTTACCGGAAAAGGATCATGAAAAGCCGTTTTTTTCCGAGCCGGACAAAGAGATACCGGTCGCCCAGCACGTCCTCTTCCTTAACCGAACGGTTCTCGTCGGACACCCTTTCGCCGTTGACGTAGAGTCCGCCCCCCTTAATCAGGCGTCGGGCTTCGCTTTTCGAAGGGCAGGCGCCGGCGGACGTGAGAAGGTCCACCAGGGAAAGAGGGAACTCTCTCGAAGCCTCTCCTGTGGGCATTTCCGCCGAAAGGGTCCGGAGCATTTCTCCCGACAGTTCCCTGGGCTCGAAGGATTCCCCGAAGAGGATCGAGCTGGCCTTCCTTACAGTTTCCGCGCTTTCGGCGCCATGCACGATGGTGGTCACCTCGTAGGCAAGGCGTCTCTGGGCTTCCCGGAGCTCCGGGGATTTTCCGTGAAGGGCCATGATCCCGGCGATCTCATCGAGAGGCAGGAAGGTGAAAAGCTTCAGCAGCTTTTCGACAGACTGGTCCTCCACATTCATCCAGAACTGGTAAAACTTGTAGGGTGATGTCCTGGCAGGGTCAAGCCAGACAGCCCCTTCCTCCGTCTTTCCGAATTTTGTTCCGGATGACGTGAGAAGGAGGGGCTGGGTCGCCCCGAAGGCTTCTCCCCCCGTTTTTTTCCGGATGAGGTCAACACCGGAAATGATGTTGCCCTGCTGGTCGTTTCCGCCCATCTGGAGCCTGCAGCCCCATTTCGAGAAAAGGTGGAGGAAATCGTAGGCCTGGAGCAGAACGTAGGAGAACTCCGTGTAGGAAATGCTCTTCTCCGGATCCTCGAGACGGCTCCTGACATATTCCCGTGCAATCATGGAGTTGACCGAGAAGTGCTTCCCCACATCCCGGAGGACTTCCAGGAAAGTGAGCTTTCCGAGCCAGTCGTAATTGTTGATCAGGAGGGCGGAGTTTGCCCCGCAATCGAAATCCAGAAAGGAGGAAAGCTGCTTTTTCACTCCCTCGAGATTTTCCTTCACTTTTTCAATGGTGAGCAGGTTCCTCTCCTTGCTTTTCCCGGAGGGGTCGCCGATAAGCCCCGTCCCCATGCCTGCAAGAGGGATGGGACGGTGTCCGCATCTCTGTATCCAGGCAAGAGCCATTATGGGGATCAGGTGTCCCACGTGAAGGCTGTCCGCCGTAGGGTCGAACCCGACGTAGGCGGTGACCATCTCCCGGCGGAAGAGGGCCCCGAGCTCTTCATCGTTGCTGCACCATTCGATGTGTCCCCTTTCCCTGAGGACCTGTAGCGCGTCTGAAAACATTGTACTCCCTCCTGACCGTTTCCCCGGCAGACTTCCCCGGCCGGGGTCATTCATTTTCCCTTCACTGATGACGGGCTTTTTTTCCATTCGACAATACCTTCTTCCAGTGAAGGCATGACCACTGACAGTACTCCCGTTTTTTCCAGGGTTTCCGATGCACGGAGCACAGATTTCAGGTTCACGCCCGAGCCCCGTCCCATTTTTTCAACTATCTTTCCTGTCCTTGCCAGGCTCCGTATGGCTTCCGCAAGAGCAGGGCCGTCGAGAAAAGCCCAAAAAACAGCCCGCTTTTCTTCCCTCACCAGGGGGACAAAATCAGCTATTTGCTTATCGGACTTCAGGCTGTCTCCGTCAATAACGCCGAACCTGAGCATACCGGAATTTGCGGCACACACGATGGAGAAAGGAATGGAGGCGGATCCTCCCTCGGGGAAGCCTTCCATTTTTTCCACGACCGGGACGAGGGAACTCCACTCCCGGTTCCAGAAGGAGGCGGCAAAGGACGTTCCTGCGGCTCCTCTCCCCGGAAGCTGAAAGAGAATTCCCGGCAGAGAGAAGACGAACAGTTTGCCGGTTCCGCCGAGAGAGACCATCAGCGGCCCGGGCGAGAGTTCATCAAGTTCTTTTTCTCCAAGGCCGACCGTTTCTGGTATGCTCCATTCTCCTGCTCCGGCCTTTTTGAAAACCGTCCCCGGTATCCTGGGAAGGCTGATTCCAAAGGACGCGATAAGGGGCTCCGGGGCAAGAAACCTGTCGTCCCACTTTACCGGGGCAATTTTTTCCGGCAGGCTTCGGCTGAACAAAGTTTCAAAGCCTTCGGCCTCCCATTTCAGCCGCCCTCCTGTCCGGTTTCCCTTCCAGGCCGCCGTGACCGAAATCCCTCCGGGTCCGACGGGGATACCCTCTTCCGAAGCTACATGGGAAACAATCCCTCCGTCATTGAAGAGGAAATGATTGGGCCACCTTTTTTCCACGGGCCAGGAAATAGCCATTCCTCCGGTTCCTTTTTCGAGGAGAGCCGCCATGACCTTCACTCGCCCGGGCGTCGCTCCGAGGAGCGTCATACCGTTCCTCCCGCAGAAATAGAGGGGGAAAAGAGGGGACGGGCCACCCTTCAGTTCGAACAGTCCGGGGATATCCCCGGAAACTTCCGCAGCCTTCAGAGGGGAACTCCAGGCTTCGGGAACCACCCCGCGGACCATGCTCTCCGATTCGTCACCGCTGAAACGGAGCACGCCGTCAATAATCAGGCGTCCTCCGTCCAGGGAAAAAAGCACCGCTGTTTCCTCAGCTTTCTCAAGAAAGGGGGAGAGGCTCCGGAGACCCCTGAGGACAGGAGCCATGTTCTGTGAATCATCGGGTAGAGATGCTACAGCATCGCTCTTCCCCCGGGTCTCAAGGAAAAGAAACGGAATCCCGTCGTCGGGCACCGGGATGACGGCAGGCAGTCTCTGCCCTTCGTGCACGCTCCGGGCAAGGGTCAAAAGCATGGCTGCCAGGGCGAGAGCTCCAAGAAAGGCAATTGCCTTGCGCATCACTTCCCCCCCTCCCTGCAGAGCGTCTCCGGGAAGGCAGCGGAGAGACGTCTATCCGTCATTTCCACGGCGGGCAAGTCTCTCTACACCTTTTTGGCCGACATTTTCCCCCTGGCAGTTTCAAGGAGGACCTTCGTGGACTGCAGCAGCGGAAGAATGTCCTCGTCTCCTTCGGCGGGAACGGATTCCCTGAGTCCGGAAGCCAGGGCCAGAATCTCGGTGAGGACGGAAGGCAGTTCCTCACGCCTGAGCAGCATGGGCTGTTCGGGAAGCTTCACAGCTTTTGCGGCTCCGTTGGGTTCGAGCTGTATTTCCTGCCCTGCGGAGGGCACGGCGGATTTCATTCCCGCTTTTTCGAGTGTCTGGGAAAAGGCGAGGGAAGATTCGGGTTCACCATGGGTAATGATAAACAGGGGAGACGTGGTGAAGTTCGTCGCCCATGCGAGAAGATCATCGCGGTCCCCGTGAGCCGAGAATCCGTTGATAGTGTGAATCTCCGCTTTCACCGTCACGTCTTCGCCGGCGATGCGTATATTTTTCTCTCCTTCGACGATCCTGCGGCCGAGAGTGCCCCTGGCCTGGTAGCCGACGAAAACAATATGGTTTTTTGGGTCCCAGATGCCGTGCTTCAGGTGGTGGACGATCCGTCCCCCGTTGATCATTCCGCTGCCGGCAACGACTACGCTGTGCCGCACTTCGTTGATGGCCCTTGAATCTTCGACGCTGGTGACATATTTCAGTTTTCCAGGAGAAAACGGATCTTTCCCCTCGCTGACATACTGCAGGATTTCAGAGGACAGGAGGTTCATGTGCTTCCTGTAGATTTCCGTCGCCTTGACCCCCATGGGGGAATCGAAGAATATGGGGACCGTTTCACCGAGTATTCCCTCGTCCTTGAGAAGGGAAAGCTCGTACAAGACTCTCTGGGCTCTGTCCACAACGAAACTCGGGATAAACACCTTCCCCTTGTTTTTCAGCACCTTGGCGAAGACCTCGCGGAATTCATCCCTGCTCTCGGCGTTGCTCCTGTGGAGCCTGTCGCCGTAGGTGGATTCCATGACCACGTAGTCGGCATCCGTAATGATCGCCGGGTTGCGTTCCATGACCGTTTCCTGGGGACCGAGATCACCGCTGAAGACTACTTTCACTTCCTTTCCGTCTTCTTCGAGCCAGACTTCGAGGATTGCGCTCCCGAGGATGTGTCCCGCATCCCGGAACCGAACGGACACCCCGGGCGCCACGGAAATCCTGTCATCGTAGCTGGAGGCCGCGAGGTGGCGGATCGCCTGGTCCACGTGTTCCGCAGTATACAGAGGCTCCACGGATTCAAGCCCTTTTCTGGAATTCTTCTTTGTCTTCCATTCCGCTTCTTCCTTCATAAGGTTGGCGGAATCATACCAGAGCACCTTCACCAGCTCGAGGGTAGGAAGGGTGGCGAAGACCTTTCCCTTGAAACCCTCCTTCACCAGGAGGGGAATCCTGCCCGAATGGTCCATGTGGGCATGGGTGAGGAGAACTGCGTCAAGGCTTCCGGCAGCGAAGGGAAAGGGCTCGCTGTTTTTTCTGTCGTCATCCTTCCCCTGGAAAATGCCGCAGTCTACGAGTACTCTGCTGGCTCCGCATTCGACGAGGTAGCTGGAGCCTGTCACTTCTCCGGCGGCGCCGATGATTTTAAGTATCATGGGGAATTCCTCCTTCTTGGAAAAAAGGCAGCTGCTGCCGGTTTTTTGATCAGACCGCCGCAGCTTCCTGAACATCGGGCATGACACACCGCACCAGGGCCCCGTTTCCTGGCCGGGATTCCACTTCAAGCCTGCCTCCCACGAGCATCATGCGCTCGAGCATGTTGGCGAGTCCCCTGTGTCCTTCCACCCGCAACGTTTCATAATTCATGTCGGGCTCAAAACCCTTTCCGTTGTCCTGGAACTCGAAGACAACGGCCCCGTCCTTCCGGAAAACCTCCGCCCGCATTTCAGTCGCCTGTCCATGGCGGACGGCATTTGAAACCCCTTCCTGAAAGATCCTGAACAGGGACAGCAGCCGTTCCCTACCCAGTTCCACAGAGTCGTCCACGTCCATGGAAATGAAAATATTGTAATGCCGGGCCAGTCGGTTGGCCAGTTCGGTCATGGCCTGCTCAAGGCCGAGGTCGATCCACGGGGGGGACAGTTCATCGCACATTTCCCGCAACTCCCGAACTACTACCTGGGCTGTCTCTTCCGCAATGGCAAGGTGCCGGTGCATCCCCTCGCCGTTCCCCGACATTCGGGACAGGCGGATCTGCTGGATCATGGCTGTGATGTTCTGGATCGGGCCGTCATGAAGTTCCCGTGCGATGCGAGATTTTTCGCCCTCCTGGACCCGGACGATGTCATTCACATACCTGTTCCTCAGAAGGGTTCGTTCCACGGCGGTCCTGGCAAGCCTGTAAAGAACCGTTCTCAGGCTTCCGATCTCGCTTACCGCCACAGGGTCGGGAAGAGCGGGCAGATCTTTCCCCCAGCGAAGGATTTCGATCTCTCCGACGAGGTCCCTGAGAGGAACGATGAGCCATTTCCAGAGGGCCCAAAGGGCAAGGAGAATGCCGACGCTCATGAGAAGGATCAGTATGGGCCACAGGCGCCCCACCCGCACCAGGGGACCGAGAAGCTGGTCCCAGGCCACTGCGGCTATGACGTACCGGTCTCCTCCGCTCACGGGATTCACCGCGATGGTGTAAAGATTGCCTTCCCTGTCCTTTATCTCCACTGCCTGCCCGATCGGAATGTTCGGACGCCAGATGGCCGCGAGGTTGTCTGCTCCCGGCGAGGAAAAGAGAATCCTGCCGTCCGCCGACACGACAGCCACCCATCCCGGGAGCGACGGCCCCCAGGTGAAGACCCTGAACCTCCGTATCTCGACAGAGGTGAGTTCGCTCCCCCAC
Source organism: Aminivibrio sp. (assembly GCA_018057035.1). The sequence goes on from JAGPEN010000006.1 coordinate 10,767, forward strand.
TTCCTGGTCTCCGCACCCGCGAGCCTCGAAGCCACGTTTTCCGCCATGTCCTGCACATAGGAGCGGGCCACCGACTCCATGGCCCATTCATGCTGCATCAGGCCGAAGCCCGAAACCAGGAGCACCGCAAGAGCAGGCAGAAGGATCGCAAAGGTGATGATCAGGAGGAGGTGACGTCTCATTCAAGCAATTCCTCGAGGGTGACGACACCGTACTTCAGGGCCAGGAGAAGGGCTTCCGTCTTGTTTTTCGCCCCCAGTTTGTCGTAGATGGACGCCAGGTGGGTTTGCACTGTCCGCTCGCTGATAAACAGGCGAGCGGCGACCTCCTTGCTCGAAAGCCCCTTCGAGGCGAGAATGAGGACTTCCCTTTCCCTTGCCGAAAGGGCTTCAGGAGCAAATTCTCTCTCGCCGACGGCGGACGCCACTTCCGAGTCAAGGTAGAAGCCCCCCTTGGCCACGGTGGAAATGGCCCTGGAAATCTCTTCGGGGGTGGCGGTCTTGAGAATGAATCCCCGCGCTCCGGCCCTGAGCGACGCCAGCACATACTGCTGGGCATCGTAGGATGTGAGCATCACCACCGAAACCGGCAGGGACGACTCTTTCACCCTCCTGGCAACGGCCACTCCGTCCTCCCCGGGCATGCGGATGTCGAGAAGGGCCACGTCAGGGCGGAGTTCCTCAATCAGTTTCCACGCCTGGTGGCCGTCTTCCGCCTCCCCGATCAATTCGACTGAACTTTCCTGGGCAAGGTAGGCGGAAATTCCCGCCCTTGTCAAGGGGTGGTCATCGGCAAGTACAACACGTATGGGCATAGGTTTCATCTCCTTCAGTGCTTTTTCGTTTTCCTGGAGAAAAAGCGGAAATGCGGTATGCGATCATACCAGGCCCGGAGGGGAAGCCGCATCGGCAAAGCCGCTTACCCCCACACCGGTGGAACTGCGTGAAAAACCGTTTCTATGCTCCCCCGCCGAGTCCGATTGCCGGCTCGACCTCCCTGAGGGCCAGGATGACCCACTCGATGACGGTATCCAGGGGCATGGGTATCATCTCCGCTCCCTTGACGATGAGGTCCCGGTCCACTCCTCTGGCAAAGGCCTTGTCCTTCCATTTTTTCTTCACCGATTTGACTTCGAGATCCATGACCGACCTGCTGGGTCGGACCAGGGCCGCCGTGATCACAAGCCCAGTAAGCTCGTCCACGGTGAAGAGTACCTTTTCCATGTCGCTTTCAGGCTTTACGTCCGAGCAGATGCTCCATCCATGGGCGAGAACGGCCCTGGAGATGTCTTCGGGGTATCCCGCCTCGGCAAGCCACTTTGCTCCTTCGTGGGTATGCCTCTCCGGGTTCTCCTGGGTGATTTCCCAGTCAATATCATGAAGCAGCCCTGCAAGTTTCCATTTCTCCACGTCCCCTCCCATCCTGGAGGCAAAAAAACCCATGGTGGCTTCTACGGCAAGGGCATGCTTGATATGGCCGTCATCCTTGTTGTATTTCCCCAGAAGTTCAAGAGCGTTGTTTCGTGAAATATTCATCGTGTATCCTCCTCGAAGTTTATTGTGACACCGGTTGAAACAACCCCTCGAGCAGGGGTGAAACCATGGAGAAAACGGTTTCAGGCAGTTTTTCCACCGTGACGGCAACGTCCGCCCGCATGGCCCTTGCAAGCTCGTCGGGGTACGGGTGGACGTACACCACCCTCCGGATTCCGGCGTTGAGTATCGCTTTCGTACAAAAGGAACAGGGTTCATGGGTGCAGTAGATCGCGGCACCTGCAGTGCTCGTTCCCACGGAGGCGGCCTGGGCGATGGCGTTCATTTCGGCATGGGATCCCCGGCAGATTTCGTGGCGTTCTCCCGACGGTATTCCGAGTATCGCCCTGAGACAGCCCGCTTCTCCGCAGTGGGGAAGTCCCTTGGGAGCGCCGTTGTATCCGGTGCTGATAATATGATTGTCCCTCACGATCACTGCCCCAACACGCCTCCGGAGGCACGTGCTTCTTGAAGCCGCCACCCCGGCAATCATCATGAAATACACATTCCATTCCGGCCGCTGCATTGTCATGGCTCATCCTCCGTTTTTCCGTCGATTCCGATTATAGCACCCGGAAAAGTCCTTTCCTCCCGACTCCTGCCGAGCATGTGGAGAATCTCCACGCTCTAATGGTATGATACTGAAGCTTATACCATTACCCGGTCTTATACTCCCGGGCAAAAAGGAGCCCTTATGCTTTTTTTCCGTGACGCTGACCGAAAAATCCTCTCCTGGTGCTCCTACGACGTGGGCAATTCAGCCTTCGCGACCACCATCATGGCCGCGGTCTACCCGGTATATTTCAAGGAAGTCGCCGCCCTTGGGCTGGCCCCGAACATTTCCACCGCCTACTGGGCGTATGCTTCCGCCGTTTCCCTTTTTCTGAGCGCTTTTTTTGCCCCGATCCTGGGAGCGGCAGCCGACGTGAAGGGATCGAAAAAAAGGATGCTCTTTCTCTTCACCCTGGTCGGCGTCCTCTCCTCGGGCTGCATGGCCTTCGTCGGCCCGGGGAACTGGGTTCTGGCCCTGTTCCTCATGATGGGCGGGACCATCGGGTTTTCAGCCTCCATGATATTCTACGATGCCCTTCTTCCTTCCCTCGTTCCGGCTCACAGGATTGACACGGTGTCATCCCAGGGTTACGCCCTTGGCTACCTCGGAGGCGGGATTCTTCTCGCGGCAAATCTCCTCTTCATCCGCTTCCTTCCGGGAACCGCAGGGGCGCGGCTTTCTTTCCTCTCCGTCGCCCTCTGGTGGGCACTTTTTTCCGTCCCGGTCTTTCTTTTCGTGGACGAGCCGCACCCTTCTCCTGAAAGTAAGCACCTTTCAGGGACGGCCCTTTTCCTGAAGGGACTGGAAAGGCTGAGGACGACTTTCAGGGAAATCAGGCACTACAGGAACCTTTTTATTTTCCTGCTGGCTTTCTGGCTGTACAACGACGGCATAGGGACCATCATCCGCATGGCAGCAATCTACGGAGCCACCCTGGGCATACCCATGTCCCACCTGGTTGGTTCCCTTCTGGTCACCCAGTTCGTGGGGATTCCTTTTTCCCTCGCCTTCGGCGTTCTCGCTACGAAAATCGGCAGCAAACGGTCGATCCTCGCCGGGCTTTTCTTTTACCTCTGCATAACCTTCGCAGCCATTTTCGTCCGGGAAATATGGCATTTCTGGGCCCTTGCCATTGCGGTGGGAATGGTTCAGGGCGGGACGCAGGCAATGAGCCGGAGCTTTTTCGCTTCAATGATACCTTCCGGAAGAACGGCCGAATTTTTTGGTTTCTACGATATTTCCAGCAAATTCTCCGGCATATTCGGACCTGCGGTCTTCGGCTTCATCACCCAGGCCACCGGCTCCAGCAGACTGGCCATTGCCGTTCTTTCCTACACCTTCATTCTCGGCATTCTTATCCTCAGAAAAGTGAGGGGCTGATACCCTTGACGTTCTTCCGCAGACTGCCTTTCCTTCTGCTGTTCGCCGCTTATTTTTTCAGCTGTTCATCCCGGCTCGAGGGAACGACGGTGCTCGCCTCCGGAGACGGTTTTGTCAGGGCAGTGGCCATTACCTTTGATGACGGCCCCCACGAAAAGCTCACTCCTCCGCTGCTCGACCTGCTCGACACCCTCGGCGTCAAGGCAAGCTTTTTTCTCGTGGGTTCAATGGCTGAAAAAAATCCGGAACTCGTCCGGACGATACGCTCAAGGGGGCATACAGTGGCGAATCATTCCCATACCCACAGGAGCTGTCTTTCTCTTTCCGGGGAGGAGCTCGAAGATGATATCCGGGAATGCTCTGCCGTTCTCGAAGGCATTACTTCCTCTCCGGTCCGGTTTTTCCGCCCCCCCGGCGGAAAATTTGACAGGAAGACGGTGGATAGCATCAGGAAAAACGGCATGAAACTCGTGCTCTGGGACATAAACAGCCGGGACTACACGGGAGTGTCTCCCTCGTTCATAGCGAACAGGGTGGTCCGGAAAGCGGTGCCAGGGTCCATCCTGCTCTTTCACTCGGGAGTAAAGGCGACCATCGACGCTCTTCCGGAGATAGTCTCCCGGCTCAGAAAGAACGGATTTGAATTCGTGACGCTGGACGAAATGTTTTCAGCCTACGTGGCGTCCGAGCCGTTCCTCCTGCCGGCAGCGAAAGACCTGTTCATCATCATGTGAGGGAGATGATTTCATGGCTGAGTTTCTGGTAATTTCAACGGGAGGAACCATTGCGTCGAGGCCGGGAACGCATGGCCTGGCGCCGTCCCTTCCGGGAGAGGAGCTTATCACAGGCGTCAGGGGCCTGGAGCGTTTCGGCCGGATCACCGTCCTTGACCTGCTTTCCAAGGACAGTTCAAACATGTCCCCGGAGGACTGGAAGATGATGGCGGCATGTCTCAGGGCCGAGGAAAGGGAATATGACGGATTTCTCATTCTTCACGGAACGGACACCATGGCGTATTCCGCCTCCGCCCTCTCCTTCTTCCTCCCGGGATTTTCGAGGCCGGTCGTTATTACGGGATCCATGCTCCCCATGGGTGATCCGGGTTCCGACGCCGAAGACAATATCCTGGAGGGTTTTATCTTTCTCAGTGCCCTGGCGGAACAGGGCAGAAAAGGCATCTCCATCGCCTTCCACGGCCATCTTATCCACGGCCCCCGTTCGCAGAAGATACTGAGCCATGACACCACCGCTTTTTCCAGCATCAATTATCATGAATTGGGCTGTATCATGTCAGGAAAGGTGGTTCTGGGAACAAAACCATACCTCGCCGAAACCTACCCCGTGGATGTTTCTTCCCTCTCGGTGGAAAACTCCATTTTCCTCGTCACTCTGTTTCCCGGCTTCAGGGCACGGTACCTGGAGCACCTGACGGACACCCAACCGCGGGCCATCGTTCTGGAGGCCCTGGGCCTGGGGGGCGTCCCCTACCTGGGTGAAAACCTCCTGCCCCCTATTGCCAGGTGCAGGGAGAAAAACATCCCGGTGATCATTACGACCCAGTGCGTGTACGGAGGGGTGGACCTGAGCGTTTACGAAGTGGGAAGGAAAACCCTGGAACTGGGTGCAATCTCGGGGAAGGACATGACCCGTGAGGCGATCATTGCGAAACTCATGATCACCCTCCCGACGGTAGGCCCCGACCGGCTGGAAACCCTCCTTCACGAAAACTTCTGCGACGAAATAACTCCCGGAGGTGTCCTCTCTCAGGGATAAATCGTACGGAAGAGAAGGGATGCCGCCTCCCGGTCCAGTTCAAGGAGCCTTTCGTATTGGGCCAGGGCCGAGGTGCGGTCTCCCAGTTCAATGCAGCACAGCCCGAGATCATACAGAATGGACGCTGAATCGTTCCGGAAAACAAGTCCCTGCCTGAGGACCTCCACAGCCTCAGCAAAACGGCCGGCGATCCTGTACGCCCGTCCCAGGGCGCCGTACCCTTCCGCTTTTTTCGGCGCCTCATGGATAGCCGCCATGGCCGAAGCGAAAGATTCATCCCACCGCTCGAGCAGGGCAAGGCTTTCGCTGTTTCCCGCGAGGGCTTCGACCGACTGCGGTTCTTCGGCAAGGTACATTTCGTACAGCCTGACCGCTTGCCCGTGATTCCCCACCATACGGGAAGCATGGGCGAGTTCAAGGAGAGCGGGAGAAAAACCCGGCCTCAGTTCCAGGGCCTGACGGGCCGCAGAGAAAGCTTTGCCCGGCTCCCTGTTGAGGTTGTAAGCCCTGGCGAGTTCCGCCTGTGCGACGGGATCGTCCGGAGCTTCCGCCGCCTTCAGAAGGGCATCCCTGAGTCCGCCGTGGGCAGCACCAGCACCGAACAAACCGGAGGCTAGAAAGAAAACAAGAAAACACCACACGGCGGCAGCCCGTTTCTTCATTCTACCGTTCGTTCCCTTTCTTTCCACAGTTCATCACCTTCCAGGCACATGCTGACAAACGCTTTCGCGTCCATCTCCCTGCGAATCCCGAACCGGGTGAGCACGAAATCATACTTCACCGGGTCCTCCGGAACAAACTGTCTGAAAAGGCCGGTGACCTCAAGGGCCGTTTTCAGATCCGGGCTTTTTCGTTTCGTCAGGCCAAGGCACGAGCACATCCTGAACATGTGAACGTCCATGGGGAAAACCAGGTTCTCCGGCCCGAGTATTTTCCAGCCTCCCGGATCGACTCCGTCAGAACGTACCATCCATTTGAAAAACAGGAACAATCTCTTGCAGGCGCTCCCGTCTTCGGGAGAAGGGAGGAGGAAGCTCTTCCCGAGACCGCCCCCCGCACGGATCCCCCCGGAAAACAGGGCCGCCCCGCCAAGGATATCCCCGCTCCTGCTGAGGCAGTCCTCAAAAAAGGATTCGAGACGGCCGTACTTCCTGAGTGTCTTCCCGATTCCCGCAAGAAAAGAGGCCATTTCGCCCCCGGAAGTGAACCTGTGACGGAACCCTCCAAGGAGGCGGGAAAGCTCCCCGGCGGACGTCTCCAGAAGGAACGACCTCGGAGAGGGCCCCATGATCGTGAGCAGCCTGTCCGCGTTCCTGAGGATCTGGGCCACCCTTCCGTAGGCAATGGACGATACGGCAAGCCCGACGACCTCCCTCTCCTCGACCGTATCAAACAGGTAGAGCTTTTCCAGTGGATCCGGGGAAATGAATTCCCGGCGGTTCAGCCTGCGGTAGGCGTCCTCGAAGCGGGGCAGAAACCCGGCAAGGTTCCGTGCCTCTTCGGAAAGAATACCTTTTTCGGCGCTCTCACCTTCTCTCATATCCAGAAAATGTTGGGTACCTTCACTTTACCTGGTTGAAGACGGCGGAGGGAGCATTCGCAGGCGATTTTCCTTTTTTTACCCTGTGGTAATTGGCATAGGTGAGAGGAGTTCCTTCCTTCAGCAGCCGGGCCTTCTCAACCCGGCCGACGATCAGTTTGTGTGTGAAGACGTCCTGCACTGAAAGCACCTTGAGCTCAATGCCGGCAAGGGTATATTCCGTCACGAGGGGAAGGCCGCTTTCCCCGATATCATAGGTGCATTCACCGAACTTGTCGAATTCACGGCCGCAGCGGAAGCCAAAAACGCCTATGAATTTGAGCGGGACGGCATCCTCGAGGACGGAAATGGAAAACCTGCCGCTTTTTTCCACGAGCTCGGTGGTGTAATTGTCCCTGTGCAGGCATGCCGCCATGCAGATGGGATCAGAGGTAAGCTGCATGAGGGCATTGATGATCTGGCCGTTTTTTTTTCCTTCGTAGCTTGTGCTGAGGATGTACACTCCGTAACTTAAATTGAACAGGGCTCTCGGGTCAATGTGAGCGTCCATGGTTGTCCTCCCTTGGATAAGAAATGAGCAGGAACGCGAGGTTCCTGCTCAATGATACACCAGTTTCGCACCAAGCGGAAAGCCGGGAAAAAACAGCCTAATCGGCCTTTCTCCCCCCGAGCTCCTTGTCCAGCATGTACATGCCGTGCCTTCCCTCCCCGATCATCTCCAGCTTTTTCACGATCTCGTCGGCGTTGGCCTCTTCCTCGACCTGTTCGCTGACGAACCACTGGAGAAAGACCTGGCTTGCATAGTCCTTTTCGGCCACGGCAAGGTCCATGAGGTCGTTGATCCGCCTGGTGACGTACCGCTCATGCTCATAGGCTCCCTTGAACACTTCGAGAGCGGATGCCCATTCTTCCCGGGGGCATTCGATGGCCTTGTATTTTACCCGTCCGCCCCGCTCTACGATATAGGAGGCAAATTTCATGGCATGTTCCATTTCCTCTTCCGCCTGGACTTTCATCCAGTGAGCCATGCCGTTCAGATCAACCGAGTTCAGGTACGCGGACATGGAGAGATAAATATAGGCGGAATACAGTTCAGCATTGATCTGGTCGTTAAAAGCGTCTTCAATTTTCTTGCTGATCATTCTTAGAGATCCACCTTCCATAAACCGTGAATATTGCAGTATTCCCTGCTCTTCTTGGGCGCAAAGGCACCGAAGACAGCTTCGGCAGGCTCACCCGGATTCAGGAATTTCCTGCAGATCCTTTCTCCGTCCATGATCTCGATGAACTCGATGTAATGTTCGTTCGTCATGGGGTGAGGAACGCTGCCCACCTTGACCTTGTTCCCCTCGACGACCGGCACATGCTTCTCAGTGGCAGAATCGGCGGTTTTTTCCTCGAGGAGCTTCATTGGCTGCCCGCAGCACACGAGATCTCCCCCTCCTACGTGAAGGAGTTCGACCACATTGCCGCACAGTTCGCATTTAAAAACATCCAGCTTCTTCATCCCGTTTCTTTCCTCCTTTTGACATGAAATGACGTTGTTATTTGTAAACGGATTCATTATAGCATTTATTTGTTCTTTTTCCCGGAGACGTTGGATAAGGTTCCTTTCCGGCAGCGCGGAATGCCTTCATTCGACGCTTTATCCCGCCGATACATATATCGGGAATAGCGCCAAGAATTTCGCGGAGGCTGAAGCCATGATACCGACACTGAAGAAAAGCGTTGCCGCCCTTGTATTGTTCCTGTGCATTTTCCTTTCAGCAGATGCGGGTGCATCGGGAAGAAAAACGGTGCTTCTCCTGCCGACGCTGAATTTCACGGGATACGAAATTTGGGAAAGCAAATATTATCCCGTCAATGTCCTTGAACAAAAAATGAACGAGTATCTCGCCTCCCTTCTCCGAAGGGATCCTTTCACCGAAGTCCGGCTTCTCGACGAAACGGGGGCGGAACGATGGTTCGCCGGTGAACGCAGGCCGGGAGACTACGCCGTCCAGATGGAGCTTTTTTCCGTTCTTGCCAAGGAACGGGAGGTGCTGGGGTCCTTCGAGAAAGGAGATGTCTCTCTCCGGGTCAGAGTGTATGACGGGAGAAGCGGACAAATGCAGGATTCCAGGATTGCCTCCGGAAAGGACCAGCGGTACACTTTTAACCCCGGAGACGACAGACTGTATTTTCTGAACGCAAGGGAATACCCGGTGCTCGAAATACTGCAGACCAACCTTTTCAACCGGATACACAAGGACGGGCTCGACCTTCTCAGGCTGACCCCTCCCGACAAGGGGCAAAAAATGAGCCGGCCCACATGGAAGCAGTTTTCTTCCACATCCCACTGGCAGGCATTCAAAAACGCGATCGCCGACGCGGCGGGAGGAATATCCGGGGCCGGCGAGGAAGAATTCTCCCTCACCGGAAGGATCATCGCCCCTACTGCCGATTCCACTCCCAGGAGGAGAGAATACATCATCACCCTCGGCAGGGAAGACTCCCTGGCAGTAGGAGATATCCTTCAGGTGGTACGGGGAGATTCCTACATCACCGTTGACCCGGAAAATCCGGTGGTTGTCGTTCCCAGGGTGGTGGGAAACGTGAAAGTTACGAAGCTGATGGATTCCGAATCGGTTGTGGTACTGCTCAACGAAAAATCCAAGGATCCCGTACAGCTCAACGACCTGGTGAAAGTGTCGAGCTTCGGGACGAAAAAGGCGGCGCCGCTGAAATGAAGAAAGCTTGTTGTATCATCCCCTGGGTCCTTCTTTTCTTCTGGGCAATTCCTGCACTTCATGAAATCCGGCCCGCCTGGGGAAACGGAGTGGTCGTCAACGAATCAGAAGATTCAGCTCCGAAACCAAAACCTAAAGCGAAGCCGGCAAAAAAAGCCCCGGCCCGCAAAAGCACAGGGGCTGCGGAAAAAAAGGAAGTGCAGAAAGAAACGGAACCGCTTCCGAGGGTGAATCTTTCTCTCCAGCAGGGGCTTGTTCTTCTTGAACAGCGGTATTTCACCAGGGCAACCCCTCTTCTTGAACGGGCAGTGCTGGAAGAACCGGGCAATCCGGTTGCATGGCATGCTCTCGGAAGGGCGTTCCATGAGCGGGGCTTGTTCTCCAGGGCACAGGAAGCCTACAAAAAAGCTCTTGAAGCGGAACCGGAATATCCCCCCCTCTCCAGGTTTCTTGCCTATCCTTCAGGAGACGGACGAAAACCTCTCTGGGATCCCAGGCGGCCGGGGAGGATTGAAGCCTTGCCGGCAGCGACAGGAGGATTCGCAGTCCTTCCACCGGAGGAAACACCGGTCCCGCAGAGCGAAGCTCCGGTTTACAATCCCCCTCTTCCTCCCGAGTCGGCTCAAAAAGAAATGCTGGCACTTCCCGCACCGGATGCTTCTTCCGCTCCAAAGCAGACTCCTTCCGGAAAGGGCAACGGCAAATTGCGTCCCTTCGTCCCTGTGCGCATCGTAATTGCCCCGCAGACCGAAGAAAACGCCAAAACGACAGAGGTCCAGCAGCCCCCTGCCGCGGGACCGGACGGCCAGGTCCCTGGATACGTTCCTCCAGCTCCCCCTGAAGGAAAAGCGGACTGATCTTCTTTCACCTACGGCCTTTCCCCGATATAATGCAAAGGTATGAAAGCGCCCTCTGCAGAAATGCGAGGCACTCTTCGAAAGGAGGACTTTCGGGTATGAAACGACTGCCCCTTTTTCTTCTCGTTTTTTTCCTGGCCTCTCTGCCGTCAGCGTCTGGCGGCGCATCTTCCGTTTATGTCGTGGAACCTGTCCTCGTAAACCAGCCGGCCTATGCAGGAATGAATTTTTACGTGTACCGGCCCTACAACCTCCCTGAAGGATGGTACCTCACTTTTGACGGATATCCCGTTGCACGGACTTCATCAGGAGTCTGGGTTTACGGCGCAATGAGCGGGAACGGTCTTGTCCAGACCGCTTTTATCGTTGGTTCGGTCAATCCGGCAACTCTCCCTCTGGCCCAGTACCCCGTGCCCGCCGCTGTTGCCTCCGTTTCCCAGGTCCAGGTGCTTCCGCTTGCAGGAACGCCCAATCAGGTTCGACCTCAGCAGCCCATCGCGCCTTCTCTGTCTTCATCCGGCGGGATGCTGCTCCCGATGTACATCCCCTCCTGGTCCACAAACTCTTCTTTTAACGCTGTCGGTTCCTGGAACCGCCTCGTGGACAGGATGGGAATCCTGGATACCCCGAGAGTGCCCATCGCATGGAAAGGTGACCGTCCGAAGGCCATCTACGCCTGGACAGGGAGAAGCTGGTACCAGATGGTATCTTCCTCGACGGACATTCCGGAAAAAGCTTCCGAGATACTGAAGGGTCATCTGTACTCTCTCACAAGGATGGTCCACGGAAACAACATGCGCTGGCTCGACAGCGATACGCCTCTTCTTGCCCACCAGGCGGCAGTGTGGGGATACCTCTGGATGGGCAGGATTTCGCCCCTGGCGGAAAATTAGCATTCGAGGAAGGGAGGCCATTCTCATGAAAACCGGCGGCACGTACACTCGACCTCTTATTCCCATCCTGTCTGCAGCGGCCTGTTTTTTTCTTTTTCTTTTTCTGCCTCTTCCCGCCCATTCAGCCCCTCTTCAGCATTTCACTTCTCCGGCGCTGATTTCAAAACCCGATTACCCGGACAGGTTCACCGCTCCATTTGTTGAGCCCGCCGACCCTGTTCTGAAAACACCCTTCCTTCTTTCCAGTGACGGATACATTTATTCCGTCGATCCTCGGGGAGTGAGAACATATACTCTCCCTCTCTCTTACGGATTTCCCTCACTGCCCGTCATAGTCCCTTATTTTTACGTACCCGTTATTATGATACCTTCCCAGCCGGTCCATTAGGGGGTAAAAACCCGAGACCGGGTTTATGGCCGGGGGAAACAGATCGTTGTCATCCCGAATCTCGGGGTTGATCCTTTCCCCCTCAAGAGCAAGATTCTTCGGGCTTCGCCCTCAGAATGACAGCAAAGTGCAGATCCCTCGGTCGCTCCGCTCTCTCTCGGGTTGACAAACAAAAAGGGCTTGTTCGGGACGACAGGCAAACGGAAGGGAACGAACATAAAGAAGCGGAGGGTCTCCGGGTGTGACCGGGAACTCTCCGCTTCTCAATGGTCTGTTTCTATGGTCTGTTTCTATGGTCTGTTTCTATGGTC
>JAGPEN010000007.1 GCA_018057035.1 Aminivibrio sp.
CGGCCAGGAAGGCCATGCAGAGAGCCTGTATTGAAATACTGAAGAACTACCTTCAGAAATGTGTCCATGAAACGAAAGCCCCTGATTTCGACAACCTGGAAAAACTCATTGAGGCCCTCATCGAAATTTCCCCCGCAAAGGCTCTTTCCCCGGAAGGGGATGAATAACCGCAGCCGTCTGCGGGAAACCCAGCTCCCCCGTGGCACCCGGAGAATTCTCCTTACTGCTGCTCCCTTCCGGGCCTGACAGGGTTCGGAGGTCTCCGCCGCACGGGACTGGATTCCCCGCAGACGGCTGCGGGGTGTTCAACCTGAGGATTATAGCATGGAGTATTTCTTTCCGCCACTACAGTTTTTTCAAAAGCACAACACAAAGCTCCGATAAAACTCTTTCAATCCAGATTTTCTCTGGGCTACTTTGTCAGCATATTCTCCCAGAGTCTCGGGTCATCGGGGTTGACTTCCTGGGGAACGAGGGGCCCCTGGAGCACCACGAAAGCTCCGTCGTCCGCCCAGGGATTCCGTATGACCTTTGCTGGAGACCACAGGGCTCCTTCAACGATGAGCGTATCCCCGATTTTCGGAACGGGCTTCCCCCTCAGCTTGTCCACAAGGTACTGAACCGCAAGGGCTGCGGCGTCATATGCCGGCTGGGCGACAGCCCCGAGCATTTTTCCCTTCTTGATGAGGTCGATCCCTTCAGGCCCGATGCAGATTCCCGCAATGCCGAAATCCGCCGCGTCCAGTCCGGCCGCCTCGATTGCCGCAACTGCTCCCGGTCCCATGATGTCCGGAGTCTGGACGTATATCCCGAGGACCCTGTTTCCGAACCGGGTCAGAAGATCCGAGACGACCGCGTGGGAATCCGTGTTGTTCCACTTGCCTTCTCCCTGGGCGATTTCAAGCTGGGGATACCCGGAGAGAACCGAATTAAAGCCTTCGGTGCAGGCGTGGCTGAACATATCCGCCTTATCCCCGAGAATCTCGAGGACGACTCCTGAGGGAACCGTTCCTCCGTTCCGGTTTTTTATCCCCTCGACGAACAGTTTGGCCGCTTTTGCGCTCGACTGGGCAAGGTCGAATGAGAGAAAAAAGTCCACAACACCGCCTTCCGGTGAAGTATCCAGGGCCGCCACCGGGATCTTTGCCTCGTTGAGCCTCCGGATCCCGGGAACGAGAGCACGGAGGTCCACCGCACCCCCAAGGATGAAGGCATCGATTCCCTGGGCCATGTATGTGTCGATAATATCCATGATTTTGATGGAATCGCCTTCACCGTCGCGGATAAGGAGATCTACGCCGAGTTCCCCTGCCTTTTCCTCGGCAGCCTTCATGAACGCCTGGATGTAAGGGGCGGTCGGTTCCTTCACCACGAGACCTACCGTGAGCTTCTTCTCCGATGCCCCTGCCGCGGACAGAAACACGAGAACCAATGCCGCCGCCATCACCGAATGCCGGAACATTTTCATACTGATTCCTCCCTTGGTTTTCCGACTGAGTGTTCCGCTCCCCGTTCTTCTTCCCGGTGGAGCGTTCGTATCTGTTCTTTCCGCAGCATGGAGCTCCGGAGCGAGACCCTGAACCGGTCGACAAGGATCGCGAGAAAGATCAGCGTCCCCTGGGCGGCGTGGATGAGGGTCACCTTGACGCCGAGAAGGTTCAGAGCGTTGGAAAACATTCCCAGCAAAACAGCCCCTCCGAGCATGCCGAAGGCCGAGCCCTTGCCTCCCGACATGGACGTCCCCCCAAGAAGGGCTCCCGCAAAAGCGAGAAGCGTCATCCCGTTTCCCATGGTGTTCGACACGGAGTCCTGCCTTCCCGCCGTCAGCATTCCCGCTATGGCCGACAGAATTCCTGCGACCATGAACCCCAGGATGATCATCCTGTTCGTGTTGATGCCGGCGACGAAACTCGCCCGTGCGTTTCCGCCGGTGGCCAGATAGTTTCTTCCGAAGACCGTGAAGTTGATCAGCACGTGGAAGACGAAAAAAATGAAAAACGTCACCGGGATCGCCGCGGGGATATTGCCGAGCTGGGCGATCCGTGCCTTCCCGATGAAGGAATACACCGGGTCGAGGGGGAAAATGGACAGGGGGATGAAGAACAGCACCAGTCCCCTGAGGATGATGGAGACGGAGAGGGTCTGCATGAAGGCGTTCATTCCGAGCCGGGCGACGCAGAACCCGTTGAAAAGCCCGAGCAGGGCACCGATCGACAGGGTGAGGAGAATGGCTGTCCAGGGGCTGCCGAGCAGTCCGGGAAACCACTTCACCGATAAAAGGATCGCCATGCCGGGAGCGAAGGCGAGAACGGCGTCAATGGACAGGTCAAGGTTCCCGCTCATGAGAACGAAACCCTGGGCGAGAACGAGCATGCTCATGATGGTCGTATGGTAGAGAATGTTCACCAGGTTGGTCCAGGTCGCGAAGGCCGGTATGGCGAGAGCGCACACCGAAAAGAACGCGATGAGCATCATCCATATAATATTGTCCAGTAGAGCGAGCCTGAGCTTCAAACTGCCTGACATTCTCTTCCACCTCTCCGGTCCTGTTGTCCGAATCCCTGCATATCGAGGAACAGCCTGTGTTCGCTGAAATCCTTCCGTTCATATTCCCTGAAAACCCCGCCTTTCGAGAGGACGAGGATCCTGTCGCACACATCGATGAGGTCATCCAGCCCGGGGGAGGTGATGATGACGCCCGCACCGTTCCTGATCCTTTCGGACACTATGGACAGGATCGCCTTCTTCGCGCCGATGTCCACTCCCCTGGTGGGTTCGTCCAGAAGGTAAATATCCGGGCTGTTCGCCATGATCCGTCCGATGACCACCTTCTGCCTGTTGCCTCCGGAAAGCTCGTCCACCCCCTGGTGGATCGAGAAGGCTTTCATCCGCACGTCACGAAAAACGGCCAGTGCCCGCTCCTCGCTCTTTTCCCAGTTGATGAACCTGCCGTCGCTGACTTTCCCGAGGCTGTTGAGAAGAAGGTTGTCCCGTATGCAAAAAGACCTGAGGAGCCCCTCCTTTTCCCTCTCCTCGGGAAGGTAGGCGATCCCTTCCTCGAGGGCTTTCGCCGGTGAACGGAAACGGACACGGTTTCCCCGGAGAAAGATCTCTCCTTCGTCGGCGGGTTCGATGCCGGCGAGGGCTTTCAGCAGTTCCGTCCTTCCGCTTCCCCGGAGCCCTGCAAGTCCCAGGATCTCTCCCCGCCGCAGGAAAAATGAAACATTTCCGAAGATTCCCCACCTGGAAAGTCCCTCGACCCGGAGAATTTCCTCTCCCGGAAGCGGGGCGTCCTCATGCCGGCCACAGGAGAGCCCCGCTTCCTCGCCTATGATGAGCTCCGAAAGAGAGGCGTGGTCCAGGGAGTTCCTCTCCCTCACGGCGACGGCTTTCCCGTCCCGCAGGACCGTCAGCCTGTCGCAGATGTCGAGCAGCTCGTCGATATGGTGGGATATATACACAATCGCCTTTCCCCGGGAGCGCATGTCGTCGACTATTTTTCTTAGGATCAGGGCGTCCCTGCCGCTGAGAGGTGCGGAAGACTCGTCGAGGACGACGATGGGGGCATCTTCCACCACGCAGGACTTGAGTATGAGCAGAAGCTGCCTTTCGCTCAGGGAGAGGTCCCCCGCCATCAGGTCGGCGCTTATGCCGGTCCTGTAGCCCGAGAGGGCTTCCTCGGCTCGGGCGCGCATTGTTTTCCTGTCCAGAATGCCTTTCTTCGAGGGAAGATCCCCGAGAAAAAGGTTTTCCGCCACCGAAAGATCCAGGATAAGTTCCGGTTCCTGGGGAACGATGGCCACCCCTTCCCTCTTCGCCCGGGCACGGGAAAGGGATCGAAAGGAACGGCCTCCCAGGGAGATCGTTCCCTCGGTCGGTTCAATGAGCCCCGCGAGAATGCCCACAAGGGTGGATTTCCCCGCCCCGTTTTTCCCGATGAGCCCGTGGACTTCGCCTGGGCAGACCTCAAAGGACACCCGGTCCAGGGCGACCGTTCCGGGGTAAATTTTCGAGATCCCGTTCAGGGAAAGGGCAGGCGCTTTCATTCCTGTTCCCTGTCGCTCCTGCCGTCTTTTTTCCGAAGCTCCGCAGACCGCTTGTGGCCGAAAAGGCCCTCGAGATCGGCGAAAGCGGAACATTTTTCCGCAAGGGAATAGGCCCCATCGCGGGAGATTTCCTGGTATGAGCTGACCTTGATGAAGGTTCCCGCGTACACTCCGTTGGAAAACCGTGCGCACCGGACGGTGGGCAGAATATGGTTCGGGCCGGACACATAGTCCCCGAAAGCCACCGGGGCATAGGGACCGATAAAGAGGGAGCCGAAATTTGTCAGCTTTTCCGCGGTTTCCCGGCTGTTTTCCGTCATCACCTGGAGGTGCTCCGGGGCGATGTCGTCGGTGATTGCCACGGCTTCCTCCAGGGAATCAGCCAGCAGGATCCTTCCGTTGTTCCTCCATGCTTCGAGGGCAAGCTTTCCTGTGGGGAGAACCTCCGCCTGCCTGAGGATCTCTTCGGAGGTTTTCAGCGCAAGATCCCTGCTGGTGGTCACGATGACCGTCCACGAGTTCGGGTCGTGCTCGCACCGGGCGAGGGTGTCCGCCGCCACCCACTCAGGCTTTGCCGATCCGTCCGCAATGATGACCACCTCGCTCGGTCCGGCGAGCATGTCAATTCCCACCGACCCGCTCACCTGCCGCTTCGCTTCGGTCACATACCGGTTTCCGGGGCCGACGATCATGTCGACCGGCATCAATGTTTCTGTTCCAAAGGCGAAAGCCCCAACGGCCTGGGCTCCTCCCATGCAGTAGATTTCGTCCACACCGGCAATATCCATGGCCACGAGAACGGCAGGGTGAATGCCCTCCTGCCCCCTGCTCGCCGGAGAACAGGCGGCTATGCGTTTCACTCCCGCCACCTTTGCGGGAATGGCCGACATGAGCGCCGAGGACGGAAGGGGGTACCTCCCGGCAGGGACATAGCACCCGCACGAAGCCACCGGAATCAGGCGATGGCCAAGAACGACCCCGGGGGAGATCTCCCATCGGAGTTCCTTCATGCACTCCTTCTGCTTGATGGCGAAACCGCGGATCCTTCTGGCTGAGAACTGCAGCGTCTCCACCATTTCACGGGACACTTTCCCGTAGGCCTCCCGGACCGTTTTTTCGTCGACCCGCAGTGCAGAGGGGCGGAAACCGTCAAATTTCTCGGTGTAATTCCTGACGGCCTCGTCGCCACCAGACCGGACATCCTCGAGGATGTCCCTCACGGTCTTCTCCACCGACGCGGTTTCCGCTGCTCCGCTTTTTTCCGCTTCCTTGAATACGATCATTTTCCTGCTCCTTCCGGAAGGTCAGCTCGCGAGCCAGCCACCGTCGATATAGATGATCTGACCGGTAATATAGTCCGAGGCCGAACTGCAGAGAAACACGAGCGTGCCCAGGAGATCTTCGGCAGTACCTACCCTTCCCGCCGGAATGCGCTCCTCGATCCACTGCCTGTGGCCCGGGTCGAGGAAAAAGGGCTCGGTCATGGGTGTCCTGAAGTATCCCGGCCCCATGGCGTTCACCTGGATATTCGACCGTGCCAGCTCGATGGCCATGGTCTTCGTGATCTGCACCACTCCGCCCTTGGTTCCGCAGTATACCGAGGACTTCGCCAGGCCGATGGTGCTGCCGAGAGAACCGATGTTCACGATTTTTCCCCGGCCCTGCTTCGCCATGATCCTGGCCGCCGCCTGGGCGCAGAAAAACACCCCCCTGAGGTTGACGGCCATGATCTTGTCGTACTGTTCTTCCGTCACGGAAAGGAAATCGTTGATCTCCTCCACACCCGCGTTATTCACAAGGATATCGAGACTTCCCAGTCTGTCGGCCGCCGCACGGAAACACTCCTGCACTTCGGCTGGTTTCGTCACGTCAAGGCGGATGCCTTCGGCCCTTCCGCCGGAACGGCGGATTTCGTCCGCTGTTTTTCCGGCGGCTGTTCCGTCGATATCGGCACACACCACTGCTGAGCCCGCCGAAGCAAGCCCCAGAGAATATCCCTTCCCAAGACCGCGGCCCGCGCCGGTCACCACCGCAGTCTTGCCGGCGAGGGAGAACTGTTCGAGAAATGCCGTCATGTCAGTCAAAAACTCCTTTTTCCTGTCATTTTTGGAAAACCATTGAAGGAATTCTTTTACCGGAGAACCATCAAAAACACTTTAGCATGATAGCATATGCGAAGGATAATGCAATAATACAAGGAAGAGACGAAATAGAAAAAAGATTCCCCGAAGGGAATCTCATGCAGATGAACGAATTTTCCCGGTTACCTTTTCCCAGGACAGCCTCAAATAACGGGACAGAAAATTTACTCCCCTTTTTTCCTCCTGAAGAATTCCATGACAGGGCCTCCGAAAAAGACGAAAAGGATAAGAAAAATCAGGGTAAGGCAGATCGGGTCGAAGATGAATTCGCCGAGCCTTCCATGGGTTTTGATGAGCCCGACCCTCAGATTGTTCTCTATCATCGGCCCCAGGATAATGGCGAGAATGAGAGGAGGCAGGGGAATATCGAGGTATTCAAAGAAAAAACCGGCAACGCCGAACGCGGCCATGATGTAGATGTCGAAGAAACTGTTTCTGATGGCGTAGGAGCCGATGACCGAGAAGATGAGCACGATGACCATAACGATATTCCGGGGCATTCTCAGGATCTTCCCGAAAACCTTAATCCCGATAAGCCCAACTGGAATAAGGAAAAGCTGAGAAATCAGTCCAACCGCGAAAATACCGTGAACAAGTTTCAGGTTCTCCTGGAAAATGAGCGGTCCCGGCCTCAGCCCGTACATGAGCATGGCCCCGAGGACTATGGCCGTGATGGAGTCTCCGGGCACACCGAAAACAAGGGCCGGAATCCACGTTCCTCCCAGGGCCGCATTGTTGGCGCTCGTAGGGGCAATGACTCCCTTTATGGATCCCTTCCCGAATTCCTCGGGATTTTTGGATGTCTTTTTCTCCATGCCGTAGGCGACCCATGCGGCGATGTCGGCTCCGGCACCGGGAAGGGCGCCGACGCACGTGCCCAGGAGCGAGGCCTTCAAAACGGTCATTTTGTTTCTGAGAACGATCTTCAGGGTTCCCAAAAGGGAGATGCGTCCGAATTCAGGAATGCTGCTTTTTCCGAGGAGTTTTTGGTCTCCCACGTTCTTGAGTACCTCGGAGAGGCCGAATAGCCCCACCATGGCGGGTATGAACCCGATTCCTTCCAGAAGCTCCATATTTCCCCCGGTGAACCGGGGAAGCCCGGTGGTGATGTCCATCCCCACGGTTGAAACAAGAAGCCCCAGCGTAGCGGACAAAACGCCGTTGAGGGGCCTCCCTGCACTCAGAACGGCGCTCATGCTCAAGCCAAAGATCCCGAGCCAGAAATACTGGAAGTTGGTGAATTTGAGGGCGAATTTTGCCAGCGGAGGGGCGACCGCCATGAGAAGGAGTATTCCGATGAAGCCTCCTATGGCGGAACAGAGTAGATCCAGCGAGAGGGCTTCCATGGCGCGGCCCTGTTTGGTCAGTTCATAGCCGTCGAGTGTGGCCGCTCCTGAAGCCGGGGTTCCTGGAATCCGAAGCAGGGTCGCAGGTATGTCCCCGGTGAAGATGGACGTGAAGGACACGCCGAGAATCATGGACATTCCTGCGAGTGGTTCCATGTAATAGGTTACAGGTATGATGAGGGCCACTCCCATGGTGGCAGTCAGGCCGGGGGTACCTCCAATGAGGACTCCGAAGGCCATGGAAAGGAGCCACGGAAAAAGTATGGCGGGACGGAAAACAGCGAGTATTTCCTCAAACATTTCAGGCCCCTCCTACCATGGAAGTCCCAGCTCGCCGAGAGGAAGCTGTATCTGAAACAGGCGGCCGAAGACAAGAAGAATAAAAACCACCGAAAAAATTGTCACCGTGAGGGCTTTCAGCAATCCTACCCTGAGACGGAGAAGAAGAAACATGGAAAAAAGAACGGTGGAAAGAGCATATCCCATCCATTGCATAAGCTGAACATACACGGCAAGGGACAGAATGACGATCGCCCCGTTGGCCGCTCCGGGACCCCATCCCCTGCCGGCGGTTTCCGGCCCGGACCTCAGGGCCGAAACCACCTGGTGCAGCCCGCACGGAATCAGCACCACGGAAAGAAGCACCGGGAAAAAAGCCGGGCCGGGGATTTTCTTTCCGGCCGAAACTGCCTCGGGAAAGGTGGAACTGGTGCGGATGACCCACAGGGAAACAAGGACCAAAGATACGCCGAAGAGTATTCTCAGAGTTTTTTTCATTGACAGCCTCCGGAAGAAAGGGCACCCCGCCGGAATGCGGCGGGGTGCTTTCCCTTGTAAAGGTACTATTTTTTAAGATATCCGCCCAGCTCCATGACGTTTTTCAGGTCAGTATCCTGCTGGCGGGCGAATTCAGCGAACTCCTTCGGACCGCGGACCAGTAAGCCGAAGCCGTTCTTGCTCATAAACTCCTTGTATTCACCGGAATCGGTAATCTTTTTCATTGCGTTGTACAGGACATCAATTACTTCAGCAGGAGTGCCCTTCGGGACGGCAAATCCCCGCCACGTTCCGGCCGACCAGTCGATGCCGCTTTCTTTCAGTGTCGGAACGTCCGGGAAAGCGGGATCCCGGGAATCGGCCATAATGGCCAGGGGCCGTATTTCTCCGGCCGAAATCTGGGAGGCCGCTTCGGGAAGACTGCAGGTGATTACCTCCACGTGACCTCCGAGAAGCTCGATGATCGAAGGAGCGGCTCCCGTAGTGGGGATCCAGCTGACGGCATTGACGGGAATGCCGGCCTTGTCGAGCATCCCTATCCGTGCAAGGTCCCACACGCCGCCGGCAGCAGTTCCCGAGAACTTGAACTTTTCGGGATTTGCCTTCACCGCTTCAAGAAGTTCACCGAGGTTCTTCCAGGGAGCGTCAGCCTTCACCATCACCCCGGCAGGGTCCTGGTTCAGCTGGATCACGTAGTCGAAATCCGCGTAGGTAAGCTCCGTCAGGCCCATCCAGTGCATGGTGGCCAGTTCCAGGGTCACCATGGTGATCGTATAACCGTCCGGTTTTGAAAAGGCTCCTGCCGAATGGCCGACAGCGCCGTTGCCGCCCGTCTTGTTCGTGACGGGGAAAGGCTTGCCGAGTTCCTTTTCGAGCTGGGAAGCCATGAAACGGGTCAGCCTGTCCGTTCCGCCGCCCGCTCCCCAGGGGCAGACGACGGATACGCTCCTTTCAGGGAAGGCGGCAAAGGCAGCCGAGGCCAGAAAAACGAAAAGGAACGAAAACATCAGTATCCGGGACATCTTTCTCATGCAAAACCAACTCCCTTCAGAAAAATAGGACACACGAAAAACTACTGATCCCGAAAACGGCACCCTCCTTTCAAAAGGGATACAAAATGCGCAATACTCCCTTTTTGATCAGTATATCAAAAAACGACATCCGCTACACCACTTTCGCTGTTCTTTTCACCTGAGAATACCGTTCTTTCGGCCCTAAATCCAAAACTTGAAAAAAAAGTCTCCTTGGGCGAGAATAGTACTGGATTCTTTTCGTTCCTGTAATGAACTGCTTTCCATAAAAAACAAATCGAATGAACTTCAGGAGCGAAGAATCGAAATCTTGGAAAGAGGTGACATGATGACTCGTTACACATCAGACGAACTGATGAAAATGGAGCATGAATATGGTGCCCACAACTACCACCCGTTGGAAGTTGTCATTTCCAAGGCAGAGGGCATCTGGGTCGAAGATCCGGAAGGCCGCCGCTATATGGACATGCTCTCGGCATACTCGGCAGTGAACCAGGGACACCGGCATCCGAAGATCATCAAGGCACTCAAGGATCAGGCCGATATCCTCACACTCACCTCGAGGGCATTCTTCAACGACAAGTGGCCCCTCTTCGCCCAAAAACTCGCCGGTGTTACAGGGAAAGAAATGATCCTCCCCATGAACACCGGTGCTGAAGCTGTCGAAACGGCCATCAAGACCATGAGGAAATGGGGCTACATGGTCAAGGGCGTTGAAAAGGACAAAGCAGAAATCATTGTCTTCGCCGATAATTTCCACGGCAGAACGGTCACCATCATCTCCTTCTCCGTCGATCCCGATGCGAAGGAAAATTACGGACCCTTCACCCCGGGATTTGTCGTCGTCCCCTACGACAACCTCGAAGCGGTGGAAAAGGCCGTGAATAAAAATACGGTCGGCATTCTCGTGGAACCCATCCAGGGAGAGGCCGGCGTGGTCGTGCCGAGCGAAGGATTCCTCAAGGGACTTGAATCCATCGCCAGGAAGAACAACCTTCTCCTCGCGGTGGATGAGATCCAGACGGGATTCTGCCGCACGGGAAAGACCTTCGCCTTCCAGCATGAAGGGATCACGCCCGACATCATCATCATGGGCAAGGCTCTGGGCGGCGGAGTGATGCCGGTCTCCGCCATCGCGGCCGACAAGAATGTGCTTGAAGTGTTCCTTCCCGGAACCCACGGCTCGACTTTCGGAGGGAACCCCCTCGCCTGCGCCGTGGCGTCCGCCTCGATCGACGTCCTCATCGAGGAGAAGCTGGCCGAACGCTCCGCAGAGCTCGGCGCCTATTTCATGGAGGGCATCAGGGCGCTCAAATCCCCCAAGATCAAGCTGGTCAGGGGAAAGGGCCTTCTCATCGGCGTAGTGCTCCACGAATCGGCCGGAAAAGCGAGGAAATACACCACCGCTCTCAAGGAAAAGGGCCTTCTCTGCAAGGAGACCCACAACTGGATTATCCGGTTTGCTCCCCCACTGGTAATAACAAAACAGGAGATCGACATCGCCCTCGGGAAGATGGCGGAGGTCTTCTGCGGAGTAGAGGCGAAAGCATAGAAAAGCCGCTATACGGAAAAAGATGATGAAAAAGGCTCCTCCCGCATCACTGGAGGAGCCTTTTTCATCTGTGCCTGCTGCGGAGCCCTGATCACGCAATCAGGTTGCTCACTGAAAGGTGAATCTCTGGTATCCTTAAGGAAATCTTGTTTTTCCGAAGGAGCTGGTATTCGTGCGCTACCTTCCATTCGGCAGCACAGGCGCCATCGTTTCGGAACTCGGATTCGGCGGCATTCCCATCATCAGGCTCACTACCGAGGATGCGGTTCGGGTCCTCAAAAGGGCCTATGACAGGGGAATCACTTTCTTCGACACCGCGAATTCCTACGAAGGAAGCGAAGAAAAAATTGGATCAGCCCTGTCCGGCGTTCGCGAGAAAATCTTCATCGCCACCAAGAGCAAGAACCGGGACGGAAAAGGCGTGACAGAGCATATTGACCTCAGCCTGAAACGAATGAAGACCGACTATGTCGATCTTTTCCAGTTCCACCAGGTCGTCCAGGAGAAGGACTGGCAGGCCATCATCGCTCCCGGCGGAGCTCTCGGCGCAGCGCTGGAAGCCCGGCGGCAGGGGAAGGTCCGGTTCATCGGCATCACGTCCCACGGCATCCCCACGGCTCTGAAGGCCATCTCCACGGGAAAGTTCGTCTCCATCCAGTTCCCGTTCAATTTCATAGAAACGGGAGCTGCGGAGACACTCCTCCCCCTCGCCCAAAAAATGGGTCTCGCCTTCATCGCCATGAAGCCCTTCGCGGGTGGGGCCATCAGCGACGCCTCCCTCGCCTTCAAATTTCTGAGGTCCCATCCGTACATCCTGCCC
This sequence comes from Aminivibrio sp., assembly GCA_018057035.1. Next base: position 11,714 of record JAGPEN010000007.1, read on the forward strand.
ATCCCAGGGTACGACTCGGTGGAATCCGTCGACCAGGTGACGTCTTTCTACGAATCGCCCAACACTGTGAGCGATGATGACCGCCGGGCCATGGAATCCATCGCGGACACCATGGGGAAGGCATTCTGCCGCAGGTGCGAGTACTGCCAGCCGTGCCCCCACGGAGTTTCGATCACTCTCGGCATGACCTACCCCCTGCTCGCTTCCCGAATGTCGCCGAAGGTGGCATGCGGGTACGTGACAAAGGCTCTCGAAACGCTCCCCCAGTGCGTGGAATGCGGCGCCTGCCTGCCGAAATGTCCCTACAACCTTCCCATTCCCGACATGCTGAAAAAGCACTACGCCCTGTTCAGGGAACACCAGAGGTTCTATCACAACGAATAGAAAAACAAATGCCCGCACCATACGGTGCGGGCATCCTGACATCAGGCCCCGGGCGAAAAATCTTCAGTTCCCGGCCCGGTTTTTTTCGATGATCTTTTTCACGAGAAACGCCAGAAGATGGGGAAACACTTCCAGAGTGTACCTGAGGTGGATCCTTTCCGTGTTCTTGTGGGCATCCCTGCCGAGGGGGCCGAGGTTCAGCACCGGGATGTCGAGCTCGGCGAGGGCATCGGTGGGAAGGCTGTACAGCTTTCCCCAGCCCGGCATGTTGCGCGCGAAAACGTCCATTTCCGATGGCGGCCCCTGGAAGCCGCAGTAGCTCAGGTCGGAAACGCCTTCAAAAAAGGGACGGAGCTGCAGCGTTTCTCCGAACCTGATCTCCCCCTCCCGCACCGTCTCTCCTGCCGCCCACGCTGCGGTGCGCTCTCTCTCTGAATCTCCGAGGCTGCTCCTGTGGGGGTACCAGGGCGGCAGGAAACCGACAACCACAAGGGGACCGGCGAGACCGCACAGTTCAACCATGGCCTCGACAAGGGCGATTGCCCGGTCCCTCTCGTCGGCATCTTTGGTCCCCGAGGCAAGAGATTCCTCAACAAAAAGATCGAAATTGCTCCCAAGCAAATCCGCCGCCATGCGTGATAGATCGGCGAAATCAATCACCCGGGGATTCCAGTTCCCTGGAGGATTTTTTGTTCCGTCAAGGGAAGAGAACGCTTCGGCGTTCTTCCGGTACCGGCTGATGGACTGGTCAAGGGCCTTGGCGGCTATGGAACGCATGTCCGAAAGTATTTGCCCGGGCAGCCTGGTTGCCGTGAGATAACTGTAGAATGCGAAACCGCGTGTCATTATGGTCGCGGAATACTCCCGGCGGAGATCCGTCTGGCGCATACAGCCGAAAGGCGGATAAGACCTGCCGAAAAGGGAGTCCGCATACTCAGGGTTGCCGTCGAGCATGAGGTTGATGTGTGACAGGATGGGGGCGGCACAAAATCCTTCGTAGTATTCCCCTACATGAGTTTCCTTGCCGGCGCAGAAGAAAAAAGGATTGATTTTACCTATGCTTCCAAGGTATATTGATATTTTTGCCTCCCCGCCGGCGGCGAATGTGGGTTCGAGCATGACGCATGCCAGGAATCGCAGCCCTTCCTCTTTCTGGATGCGCGCCAGGAATGACGCAGCGGACAGCATGCCGCATGAATTGTTTTCCTCGTCGGGGACGGCGAGAAAGGCTATGTTCGCCCCGAGCCCCGTGCCGTCCCCGGCAGCCCGCATCAGCAGTTCCATGCCGCCGGCAAGCCCGCTCTTCATATCGGCAACGCCCCGTCCGAAAAGCCACTCCCCCGTTTCGAGATCCTTCCGCACCTCCGGGGAAATATCCGCAGCCCGAATCCTCTCTGTATATTCCTCCGGATCGAATGCAAATGGAGCGAGGGAACCGCATGCCTGAACCCCCACCACGTCCATATGCCCGGCAAGCAGCACCGTTTCGGCGGTGGGTTCCGGCGCCCTCACCATGGCGAAGACGAAATGTCTTCCCAGGGGGTCGTTGTCCAGCGGCAGAAGGCGGATGTCTTCCGGGTGCCCGCGGAAATAGGGCTGCACCGAAAGAGTATCGAAGATAAAGCGTGCGATTGCGTTCTCGCCCTCCCGTGAAGGGGAAACGCTCCTGAATTTCACTAGATCGGTCAGAAGCCTGTACAGTTCGCTGCCTTCATATCTGTTCATTTTTTTTGCCTTTCCCGGGAACGTCACTCCGAATAGACACCTTCCCTCAGATATGCATTCAGCATCTGCCTGTCCATACGGGCAATTCCAAGATCTTCCAGGGTGACGCCCGTTTTCCGGAAATCAGTTCCCGTCATAACGGAGGCCAGCGTTATCATAGATTCAATCACCGGCACATCCACTCCGAACTTTTTTGCCAGTTCGCTGAAAATATGGCATCCCACGGGAATATCCTCCGTAATATACCTGTTGTGGATCGTAAAGGGCCCTGTACCCAGCGCAAGAGTGTACTGCTCGTTGAAGGGGACCTCGAACTTCTCCCCCATGTGCTCGGCCCCCAGTATATTCGACCGGGAGAAAAAGGCCTTCTCCGGGAAATCCTGGATCCCCACACCCATGGCTTCGGCAATGGCGCATTCCTCCCGGTACAGGGCAAGCTGCACCCGTGAAATGGACGGACAGTAGGCATGGGAGTAAATGGAGAAATCGTACTTGTTCTCACCGTAGACCACGCCCCAGTTCTCCATGGCGCCCACTCCCAGGATGGTTCCCGGGCAGTGCAGTATGGGATTGACGTTGCTGAACCCTATGTCCGCTATCGTATCGCCCCGGACAGGGTGGACCACTGAATCCAGGGAAGGCACGAACTCCTTTGACGCGAAAAAGGCATCCTGGTCCGTCATGGGCAGCGCGGCGCCCCGGAGGCTTATGGCCCAGTAGTTGACGCTTACCTCTGGCATCTGTTCCCCTCCGGCCATTTTTATCCGGATGCCGTAGGGCTGACTGCTCCATTCCCCCACGATGACCTTTTTGCTGCATCCGGCCTCACGCATCATTTTGCGCAGAAGGAGAGAACCGAAGTTCGCCGTAGTGAAGTGGATGGCCATTCCGTCCTCGAGGCAGGGAATGAGCTTCTCGAGGAACGCCCTGTACCCAACTGCCGGGAAGCTTATAATCACTATCCCTGCCCCCTCGACAGCTTCCTTTATGTCGTTGGTGACCACGTCTATTTTGGCAAGCCCCTCTCGCTTGAATCCGTACAGGCTTTCCTGTTTTCCGCTGACGCGGATCTCCCTGTTCTTCGCTATACACCCGAGACCGCCAAAAAAGTCGGGAAGCTCGTACAGCCGAACCTCCCTGCCGGCAAGGGCCGTGCACGCGGCATGGCCCCTGGCCGTGGCTCCTCCTCCGAGGACTGCGACGGGCCTGTTCCCGAGATATTCCATCCCATTCATGGCATAACCTCCTATAGTCTGCCCCCGAGCACAAGCCGGGGAAGCCAGAGTGCAAGCTCCGGAATGTACGTGACCAGCAGAAGCGTGGGAAGCCAGGCAAACACTATAAATATCATTGCCGGCTTCATCATCTGTGAAACAGGCGTCTTCGCCATCCGCCCGCCGAAATAGAGCGTGGGCGCAGTAGGCGGAGTCACGTTTCCGAGTCCCAGGTTGGTTCCTATGATCGCCGCGAAGTGGATCGGGTGGATCCCGAGCGAAACCACGACCGGAAGCAGAATGGGCGTGCACAGCAACATGGCGCTCACGTCATCCATTATCATTCCGATGATGATCATGAAGATATTGATCATGAGCATAATAACGTACTTGTTGCTGGAGATTGCCGTGAGGAAGGCTATGATCATGGCCGGAAGCCGCTCCTGGACATAAATCCGACTCAGCATCATGATGCAGTACATCATGAGCATGACGACTCCCGTAGTCGTCGCAGTCTCGATAATCACCTCGATAAAATTGTTCCGGTTCAGCCCCCTGTAGATCAGGAATCCCACCGGTATGGAGTACAGAACGGCAACCGCCGCCGCCTCCGTCGGGGTCATGATGCCGCCGTAAATGCCGCCGAGCACGATCACAGGCATGAAAAGGGCAGGAACCGCCTTTTTCCCGCGGCTTCCGAGAAGCTCGACCTTCTCCTGGAAGGTGATCTGCGGCGTCACGTTTATGTTGGGGTCGTTCCTCAGCAGAATGAGGTTCAGAATGCTGAGAAGGATCATGAGCACGATCCCCGGCCCGACGGTGGCAAGAAAACACGCGAGCACCGACTGCTGCCCCACCCACGCGAACAGGATCATCTGGGAACTCGGGGGGATCAGCAGGCCCAGGGGTGCCGCGCAGGATACCAGGGCGGCACTGTGCCCCATGGGATAGCCGTTTTCCCGGAGACGGGGGAACATGATGGAGCCGATGCACGAAAGGGTCGCGGCACAGCTTCCGGAAATGGACCCGAACACCGCACACGAGACCACGGCCACGACTCCCAGGCCTCCCTTTATCCGCCCGACGAACACATCGACGAAATTGACAAGGGACGTGCCGATGCCTCCCCTGTCCATCATACCGCCGACCATGATAAAAAGCGGAATGGCGAGAAGCACAATGGAACTCATCTGGCTGAATCCGTAGGGAAGAAGGAACGACGGGTCGTAGCCGTGGGTTATCACCATGAAGGTGGTTGAAAGCATAAAACAGAAAGGAACCGGCAGCCCGAGAAGAAGGGTAATGATAATCAGCAGAAGTGCAATGGTAATTGCCATAGGCGTTTCCTCCAGATTTCGGCCGCGGCCCGACAGTATCCTCCGGGGCCGTGACCGGGGTAGACTCAGCTCAGGATGTTCCCTCCTGCGCTCCGGACAAGAAACTGAAAAGGCCGTCGAAAAAATGGACCACTGCATAGAAGGACATGAGTGCGTATCCGGCGAGCACCGAAGACTGGGAAATAAAAACCGGTATCCGCAGCCCTGTCGTCCGGGGCATCCACTCGATGCTGTACAGTACCATGTCAACTGCCCACACGGTGAACAGAATGCACAGGACTGCCATGGTCATGTCCATAACAACCGCGAGGAGCGCTCTTCCCCTGGGGGGAAGAAACTGGGGAATAATGTCCGCCTTCACGTGGCTCTGGTCATAGACGCCATAAGAACTTCCCATGAAATAGAGCCAGAAGGCAGCGATAACCACGATCTCCTCCATGCCGAAAAGGTCGGATTTGAACACGTACCGCAGCAGCACGGTCACGCACATGATGAGGACAACAAAAAGGCTGCTCAGCACCAGAAGAGCGCGCTGCAGCCAGAGGATGAACTTCCAGGCAGAAGAATTTTTGACTGCGTCCAAAAATCTCAATGGGGATCCCTCCAGGCGTGCCGGGCAGCCATCGCCGCCCGGCACGAAGAGTGTATTACTTCAGAGATTCTTTTATTTTGTCCAGCGTTTCCTTTCCGTAGGTCTTTTCCAGTTTGGGCCACGTGGTGTTCCGTATTGTTTCGGCGAGTTCGGCCATCTCCTTCTCGGGGATTGGAATGATCTTGACGCCGAAATCGGCCAGTTTTTTCTGGAACTCTATATCCTCCGCTTTGCTGTCTGCAAAACTCTTGTCCGCTTGCTCATTTACAGCTTTTAAAATTACTTTCTGGTCGGCCTCGGAAATCTGGTCCCAGACCTTTTTGCCCACGATGTAGGCCGTCTGGTCGAACAGGCAGTTGTAGGGAACGTAGAATTTAATCACGTCCCGGAAGCTCAGGTAGTTGATCTGGGACGATCCGCCGATCCATCCGTCGCAGACCCCGGTCTGGATGGCGCTGTATGTATCGGCATAGGGAATGGAAGTCGTCCGGAAGCCGAGATCCTCGGCGGTTTCCTTGTACACCGCCAGGGGGGCGACACGGATCATGGCGTCCTTGGGCATGCCGGCCTTGAGAGGGTTCGCGGGTTCTTTCGCCAGGCCGACACCCACAAAACCGTCACCGTAGATACGGAGGAGATTGACGCCCAGTTTATCCAGGGATTTCTCGATAATGTCATAGACCACTGACCCGGGGGAAAGCTGCTTCTGCATTCCTTCACCCGTCTCGGCAAGGAAGGGAAGAGAGCCGACTTCAAGCATCAGGTCGAACTGGCTTGGAAGGAAAATGAGTCCCATCTCGATGGTCCCACGCCGGATCTCCTCGAACACCTGGGTATAGTCTCCAAGCTGGTTGGCAGGGAAGAGGTCGAGGATAATCCGCCCCTCGGTTTCTTTTTCAACCACTTCCTTGATGGCAAAAAGCGATTTTGTACCCCTGTACTCCGGCGCTGAAATGCCGGCCACTTTCAGCGTCATCGGTTTGGCGAAAGAAGGGACTGCAGCGGAGGAAAGAAAAATCGCTCCCAGGATAAAAATACCCAGCATCCGGTACGCCATGCTCTTCCTAACCATATGAATCACTCCTTTTTTTAAATGGTTTGATCCCCGGGAAAACGCAGTGCGCGAATCCCCTGTATTCTGCCCCCCCTTCATCTAGTGCCTGTATCTGAAACTGAATGAAATTTCTTCCGCACCCTTTTTCAGAATATGGATCCACTCGGGAATTTTCTCCTCCGGAAGGTGGTGCTTGGGAGCCGAAAGACCAAGGCTGGCAATGACAACGCTTTCCTGGGCGAAAATCGGAACGGCCAGCGTAATCTCCCCCAAGGTGAACGTTTCGTCTTCGAGGGCATAGCCCCTCTCTCGGATCTTTCCGTACTCCTCCAGCAGGCTATCCCTGTCCATAATCGTGAAGGGCGTTCTTTTCTCAAATTCCGCCGTACTCAGAATTTTCCTTATCATCGCCCCATCCTGGTACGCACAGAGAACCATTGCCGAGCCTCCGGAATTCAGAGGGATGCTTTTCCCGATAAAATCAGCGGCATCGTAGCAGCCGCCCCGCACGGCGTTTTTATAGGCCGGAAACGCCCGGTCTCCTTCCCAGACGGTAATGTAGGTGGTCTCTCCAAGCGTACGGGAAATGTATGAAAGAACAGGCCGGGTGATCTCTTCGATCCCCTTCAGGCGGCCATATACATTGCCGAGGCGGATCATGATTGGGCTGAGATGGTATTTTTTCGTAAGAAAATCCTGGATAACAAAATTATGGGTCTGGAGGGTTTTCAGTATTTTAAAAGCGCCGCTTTTCCCGATGCCAACAAAAGAGGCGAGCTCTGAAAGGTTGAATTCGTAAGGAGGGTCTCCCAAGTGCTTCAATATGGACATGGCTTTATCGAGACTGCCCATTTCAACCTCCTTTTCCCTATGGGAAACCAATTTCCCAAAATATCTACAAATCACACTATATCAGCAAAAACACTATTTGTCGATATTCCCAAAATACGGTCAAATCCGGGGGGCAAAAAAAAGCGGCCAAAAGCCGCCTCTGGAGATGATCTGTTGCTGGATCCCGAGCCGCATTCAGCACACAGCTCGTGACAGCTCCTCAAAAAAACATCCTGTTTAAACTACTCGCTTTCACCATCGAGCTCGTGAGCAAAATAATCTTCTTCTTCCATTTCTTCCTCGTTATCAGGGGGCATGGAAAGGTACCTGATAGTGCGAAGGCTATCCACGCTGACATCAGACTCAAGGGATTCAAACACCCCCTGGCTCCTCAGCTCGTCGAAGGGGTACGCGGGAGACTCGGGAAAAATGTAAGACAGGTCCCGGGCCGCAAGGAAGCAGTAAGGTCGTGCCAGTACTTTCTCGCCGTTCCACAGGTATTGAAGGCCAAGGCTATTTGATTCCGAAACGGCCTCCGGATCCATAAAAGGAAAGACCGACTCCTCCGCCTCTTCCAGCGAAGCCTCGAGAAAAAAAGCGTCAACCCTGTATTTCCTGAGAGTTTCGGGTATACGGTCATAGTGGCAATGACGCCATACAAAACGAATGAGCATACAAAACCTCCGTAGGGAAAAATTCCGGATAAAAATAACACTATTCTTACAGAATAGCAATACTATTCCCTTCTGTTCCGCCTTAATTTCCACCCATTTTTTCTCTTTATATTCATTCTCAACGGCCCGTCTGCGTTCAGAAGGAAACAGTAGGATTAAAGCCTGCAGACATACTTGGCAAGCCGGAAATGAACGTGTATAATACCCTTCCGTGCGGAGAAGTGCCCGAGTGGTCGAAGGGGATTGACTCGAAATCAATTGGGCGGCTTGCTGCCCCGTGGGTTCGAATCCCACCTTCTCCGCCAGCAAAATCGTTTTTCCAGGTATAGCAATCCTGAAAAGCTGTGATATAATGTCTGCCGTTGCATGCGGAGAAGTGGCCGAGTGGTCGAAGGCGGGCGCTTGGAGAGCGTCTGAACCGTGAGGTTCCGTGGGTTCGAATCCCTCCTTCTCCGCCATTAATCATGCCTTAATACTGGAAACAGAAGAGAAAAACGGTATACACGCTGTGCGCCAAAAGCGTACAGCACCCTTGGTGTTACAAACTGGTGTTCCATTCATCGAGCGCCGCGGGAATATTTATTATTTCCGCTGGGTCATACCCAAAACGGAGCGATTCCTATGGAACAAATCGGAAATCCGGCTCTCCCTCAAAACCCCCTACCTCAAACTCGCGCGAAAAAGAGGAGAATACCTTCGCGCCGGACTGATTTTTCTGCCCATGAATCTCACGCCTGAAGAAAAAGACGAAAGAGTCAAATTGCTCCATGAGGAAGCCCTGCTTCTCACCGACAAGTACAACCCTTCCTGGGACGACTCCGTCGAGTCGGTTGCCCTGGCCCGTGACCACTCCCTTCATCTGACTCCCGACGAAGAGACGGAAAAGGAAGCGATCAACGAGGTCTACGGTGACACAAAGCAGCACAATAACTTTTGGGAGCTTTTCGAGGGAAAAAGAAGAATCATCCCCGTCACCTCCGAAAAATCACCTGAAGCGGACTTTTCTCAAAGAGAGATCGACTTAATGGTGGAGCTTCTCATCGCTAATGACTGGGCCTTTCTTGAAAAAAAACTCCTTGCATCCGACCACCGCATTGTCGAAGGGTACAATCTCGGGATATCAATGGAGGTTGAGGACCTGACCCTCTATCTCCTTGTCCGGAAGAAGAATTTCCGGAACATACTCAAGGCCAGAGCTTTTACCGACCTTTACAACGTCCGGAAACTCATCCCCCACACAAACAGGCATTTCCCGTCGATCGCCCAAAAATTCGTATCCGGCGCACTGGCGAATTGCGACCGTGCCCTAAGGGAACTCAACGGCATTCTTCCGCCGGAATCCGTACAAATTGCCTACAGATCCGAACATCCGGTAGTGCCGCCGGCAGTTTCGGTGAATAATACTACACCCCGTCCCACTGCAGGACCGGACTATGAAGACCCGGAAATCGCAACGCTCGTACAGGAAATTATTGCCGAGAAGACTACATCAAAGGCCCGGAAGGAAGTTCGCTGGACCGAAAAGACCCGAGGAGAGTTTGAGTCGAAATTCAAATTCATTCTTCGCTATTTCGGCCAAGGCAGAAAAGTTTCCGAAATAACCAAGGAACATCTCACCGAACTCATGGATATTTTCAATACCCGGCTGTCTGCCCGGCAGGGACAAAAGATGGAGGATCTCGATCCCAATGTACTTCTCCGGGGGAAAATACC
>JAGPEN010000024.1 GCA_018057035.1 Aminivibrio sp.
GCCTGCTTCTACTGGGAAATGGGCTTTCCCGTGGACTGAATCGTACTTGATGAAATATGCCATTTCTTGAGGAGACGATGGTTTGTTGAGGGCTACTATCTCAACGTCTTCCGGCTGCACCTCCATGCAGCGACGAAGAACCAGCCGGCCGATCCTCCCGAGTCCGTTGATGGCCACCCGTTTCATTCATTCCACCTCCACAAAGGATAATGATGTGTAAATATCTTATCACAGAAACGGGGCATTTATATGCCTTTTTTTAGTATTTTTTTCTCTATGCAGTATTTTTTGTAACAAAGACAAAGCAAAGCGGAGCAAAAAAGCGTAACGGAACAATAACTGGCAAGAAATACTGCCTATTCTTCTCTAAACAGGATTTTCAACAGGTTTGTGCGAATTTTCCCTAAAAAAAACGGTGTTTCCCCAGGAGAGGAAACACCGTTCCATGCAGAGCGTTTGAATTTTCAGGGAAGAGTGTAGAAACTTACTCCCTGCCGGCCATGTACATGGCCAGTTCAAGCATTCTGTTCGAATAGCCGTATTCGTTGTCGTACCAGATCATTACCTTCGCGATATGCCCCATGATGACCTTCGTGGAGGGGGCGTCCACAATTCCCGAATGGGAGTTGCCGATGATGTCGGCGGAGACGATTTCCTCCTCGCAGAATTCCACGATCCCCTTCAGGCTTCCCTCAGCGGCGGCTTTCAGAGCTGCGTTGACCGACTCGGCAGTGACCTCCTTCTTCAGGTGAACCACGATATCGGTAAGAGAACCGTCAGCTACCGGGACACGGACCGAAATCATATCCATCCGGCCCTTCAAGTCGGGAAACAGGGGAACCATGGCCTTGGCGGCCCCGGTAGTGGCTGGAACAAGAGAGACCGCAGCGGCCCGGCCTTTCCTGCCGCCTCCCTTTGGAACGTCGACGAGAACCTGGGTTGACGTGTAGGCGTGAATGGTGGTCCCCATGAGGGATTCGATGCCGAAGGCTTCGTGGAGCACTTTCGTCACCGGCGCCAGGGAGTTCGTTGTGCAGGAGGCATTCGAGACCACCGAATGCTTCGAGGGATCATAGGCTTTTTGGTTCACGCCGAGTACTATGGTCAGATCCGCATCGTCCGCCGGAGCGCTGATGATGACCCGTTTTGCCCCTGCGGCGAGATGAGCTGCCGCCTTTTCCCGCTTTGTAAAGAAACCGGTGCATTCAAGAACGATATCCACTCCCAGTTCTTTCCAGGGAAGCTTTGAAGGATCCTTTTCGCTGAAAAGGGGGACGGATTTCCCGTCCAGCAGAAGAGCTCCGTCACCGGCCTCTACGGAAAAGCCCGCCCTGCGGTGGACTGAATCATACTTGATAAGGTAGGCCATCTCCGAAGGGGGGGTGAGATCGTTCAGTGCGACAATTTCGAAATCCTCCGGTTTTGCCTCCATATAGCACCGAAGGACGAGACGCCCTATTCTTCCCAGTCCGTTAATTGCTATTTTCTTCATTGCAACACCTCCATAATGGATAGATGGATCCGAGCTTAGAGAAGGATTTTATCACATATAGAAAATTCAGTCAGTAAGTCCGTCACCGCGATCTGACGGTTCTTTCCGGCGGCCTGCAATCCACCAGACTCCGGCTGCGGCAGTGACCGGAATGGTCAGAAGCAATCCCACCGTTCCCGCCACACTCCTCAGAACTTCCTGGGCGATGTGCGGATCATTGAGGAGCCCGATGAAATCGGCCCCCTCGGTAGCGATGAGCACCACGAACGGCAGGGAGCTCCCGAGATAGGCGAGGATCAGGGTATTGATCATGCTGCCAAGCACGTCTCTTCCCACGCTGATCCCGGCTTTCCAGAGCCTTTTCCAGGGAATGGAAGGATCGTACTCGTACAGTTCTCCCATGGAAGAGGTAACGGAAACCGCCACGTCAAGCACGGCTCCTATGGAGCCCACCATGACGGCGGCAAGGAGGAGTCCCCGAAGGGAAAGGTCCGGGGAGGTGGACGCAAGAAGGGCTGCACTGTCGCTTTCCAGCCCCGTGAGCTGCCACAGGGAAACCATGATCCACCCGGTAAGGGAGGCCCCTGCGGCGCCCCCTACGGCCCCGAATACCGGGATAGGGCGAAGCTCCCTTTTTCTGATGACGAAAAAGCAGGTCGCCACGGAAACGACTGCCACGGAAAGAATCGCAAACGGAACCGGCGGATAGCCCGAAGCTATCCGGGGAACGAACCATCCGATGAGGAACAGGAGCGAAAGGAAAAGGCCGACGAGGGCGTTAAAACCTGACCTTCCAGCAACGATGACGAGAATGCCGCAGGCGAAGGAAATGAAGCCGACCACTGCAGGGACACGGTACCGGTCGCTGATGGAGAATTGAACCGTACCGTCTTCAAACATGTCGGCAAGGAGAAGATATTCATTTCCGGGGAGGAGCAAAAGCCTGCTGTCGGCCAGCTGCATTATTTCCACCTCTTCCCGCGTTCCGGCCCTGGGACCGCTCCTGTAGAGGATGCGGAGCTTCACTAATTCACTTTCCCATTCGCTACCTTCCCCGGATGCGGGATCACCCCTTTTCCCCAGCAGGTCTTCGATCACTACCACCGATGAATCCTTTGCGTTCCATCGTGAGATGACAAACCAATCCGTTCCGGCGACAACTCCCCAGACAAACAGAAACAGCAGAAGCGCCGAAGCGGCGAGGTAAGAAGCGATTCTTTTCATTCTCTTTTCCCTTTCTTCAGGTGCGTTTCCTTCCGAAGGGGGAAACTGCCGGCCTATTACAAAGTCCCGAGGCAGAGTATGAGAAAAAAAAGCCCCGTACAGTTCCTCCCGACCGGAACTTTGTGCGCAACCCCTTCCCCGCAGGGTGGAATACCTTTCCGGACCCCACCCGACTACTTGCGTTCATGGAAAAGCGGGCCTGATTCCTCGTCCGTTTGATGAAGAAACTCTTCCAGCCCGAGAGAGGCGATTTTTGAGGGGAGGGGAATTCCCTCCTCACTCCACTCCCGCTCCGCATAATACTCCCGGAGCTGGCTTTCAAGGTCGGGAAGGGTGTCCGCAGATCCTCCCGAACCCCGGGGCTCCCGTAGAATTCTTTCGGGAAGAGTGTCGTCCCTGGCTGTAAGGCCGCAGGCCATGTTGAACAGCTTCTTGAGGTTGAAAAGCCTCTCGCCTGCCGCCATGAGTTCTCCGCCGTCCATGTCCCACCCCGTGACGCCGTTGATCCAGACAAGAAGGTCTTCCATTCTCGTGGCAGCGAAAGGGAATTTGCACATCTTCAGGGAATCCATTATGCCCATGAGGTTCTGGAATCCCACGTTGATCTTTCCCTTCCCCTCGTCCACCGTCCGGTCGAGGACGGCATCCACTCCCAGCTCGGGATAGGTCATGCTCCTCTCGAAGGAATAGGAGAAACCCGAAAGGTGGCAGGCTCCGCGGTTCGACGTGGCGTAGCCCGCCGCGAGGCTCTTGTAGCACCGGGGGTCATGAGCCGGGAAATCCATTCCCTTGGAGTGGATGGCGAATTTTTCAGCCCCTTTTCCGATTTTTTCTGCAGCTTTTTTTGTTCCGCCGGCAAGGACCGCTCCGAATCCCCTTTTGTCGGAAATGTCAGCGAGAAGTCGCATCATGGCCTCACCGTCGCCCCATTTCAGCGGATACCCTACCTCCCTTTCGTCGATGATCCCCCGCTCGAAGAGTTCCATGGAGAAGGCCACCGCCGAACCTCCCGAAATGGTATCGATTCCCATGCGGTTGCACAGGTCGTTGCCCCGTCCGACCGCCTTCAGGTCATTGATGAGGCAGTTGCTTCCGAGCATCCCGATGGTCTCATATTCCGGACCCGCCCCGGAAATGCCGTCAAAGGCCACTTCCCGTCCGCATCTGATGGGACAGGCCATGCAGCCCCAGTTCCCCGTGAGGATAGTATCGGCCATGGCCTCTCCCGTTATGCTCTTCACTTCCTCCGGCCAGCTTCCCATGCTCCAGTTCTTCAGGGGAAGGTCCCCGTTCTGTTCAGCCAGGGCAACGCCTCCGGCCGTTCCGAAGCGGGTCATGGCAGGCAGCTTTTCAATGTAGAACTTCGCTTTCTCCGCCGATTTTTCCCGGACGGTTTTCTCGTCCGCCATCACGGTCTTTCCGTTTCCCCTGGCCACGACCGCTTTGAGGTTCTTTGAACCCATGACTGCTCCCAATCCGCCTCTGCCGGCAGCCCTGGCGTTCCGCCCGTCGTGCATGATGTTGGCAATGAGAACCATCCTCTCTCCTGCCGGACCGATGCAGGCCACACCGGCGGTTTTTCCCTCGGCGGCGCAAAGGGCCTCTTCCGTCTCGAAGGTATCCTTCCCCCAGAGGAATGCCCCGTCCCGGATCTCAACCCTCCCGTCGATGACGGCCACGTAGACGGGGGAAGAAGCTTTTCCAAGAAACAGGAGGCCGTCATATCCCGCCCTTTTCAGGTGGAATCCGAAGTTCCCTCCGCAATCGGACTCTCCGAAGGCACCCGTCAGGGGGGATTTACTTATCACCTGGTGCCGTCCCGAGGTGGGAATTCCGGTTCCCTGGAAGGGACCGTTCATGAAAATGAGGGGATTGTCGGGCGAAAGAGGTTCAGCCGCCGGAGATCCGTACCTGAAGAGCAGATACGCTCCAAGGCCTGATCCGCCGATGTATTTCCGGACGACCGTTCCCGGAACGATCAGGTCTTCCGCAGTCCGGGACGTCAGATTCACAAGAGCCACTTTCATTTCCATATTGAAATCATTCCTTTCACGATCCAAGGTCCATTATCTAA
>JAGPEN010000025.1 GCA_018057035.1 Aminivibrio sp.
GGCATATTTCATCAAGTACGATTCAGTCCACGGGAAAGCCCATTTCCCAGTAGAAGCAGGCGAAAACTCCGTGATACTTGACGGAAAAGAAATACCTCTCCTCGGCGAACGAGACCCCTCCAAACTACCCTGGAAAGAACTTGAAGTCGACATAGTCCTCGAATGCACAGGCCATTTCACTCAGAAAGAGAAAGCCCTGGCCCACATTGACGCCGGTGCTGAACGGGTCATTATCAGCGCTCCGTCTGAAACCGCCGACCTCTGCGTCGTCCTCGGCGTAAACGAGGATCAATACGATCCGGAGAAGCACCGGGTGGTGTCCAATGCTTCGTGTACCACCAATTCCATCGCTCCTGCAATAAAAGTTCTGAACAACGCTTTCGGTATCGAATACCTCATGGGGACGACCATCCATGCCTTCACGTCCTCACAAAAACTAGTGGATGTCCCCAAAGGCGGATGCAGAAAAAACCGGGCGGCCGGTCTTTCCATAATTCCTGCCTCTACAGGGGCTGCGAAGGCCCTTATCCCTCTTTTCCCAGACCTGAGGGGAAAAATAGGAATGTCGGCAGTCCGGGTTCCGGTAGCTGACGGATCTCTCACTGACATGGTCGTTCATCTTCAAAAAGATACAAACGCCGGAGAGGTCAACGAAGTTCTCCGGACGGCCGCCGAGGAAGGTTTGAAAGGCATTCTCGAGTACAGTGCGGAAGAGCTGGTGTCTTCGGATATCGTAGGGAATTCCCATTCAGGCATCGTGGATTCCCTTTCAACAAAAATGCTGATGGGAAGGGTAGCCAAGGTGATGATTTGGTACGACAATGAATACGGGTACGCAAGCCGTCTTCTGGAGCTGGCCCAGCACATCGGGGCGAAAAAATCCTCCGTGAGAGTCTCATCGGTAAAGTAAACGAGGAGAGGGCGTACGCGGCTGCGCCCTCTCATTGCAGCGAATCAAAAATCGTTTTCCTTGCAGTATTTTCCCAGAGCTTCAACTATTTCCGGGTCATAGGCCTTCCCTGACAGGCTCCTGATTTCTTCCAGGGCCTGGGCGGGGGAATGTTTTTTTCTGTAGGGCCGCTCGGAGGTCATAGCGTCGAAGGTGTCCGCCACGGACAGTATCCTGGATTCGATGCAAATTCCTTCTTTTTTCAGTCCCAGGGGATACCCTGTGCCGTCGATCCTTTCATGATGCTGGAGAATGATTTCCGCAAGGGGCCAAGGGAAATCCAGGGGTGAAAGGATATCCTTCCCGTATTCCGGATGCTTTTTTACCAGACCGTATTCGGCTGGTGTGAGTTTCGAGGGCTTGGACAGAATCTCCGCCGGAATATAAAGTTTCCCTATGTCGTGCACGAGGCCGGCGTACCTGACACCCAGTACGGTATCCTCTGGAAGCCCGAGCCTTCGGGCCAGTCCTTCCGCGAGGGTCGAGACGTTCTTCTGATGTCCGGACGTTGACACGTCCCGAAGTTCGCTGACCTGGCAGAGGGCCAGGATGACCCCTGTGAAGCGTTCGTTGATAGCGTGGTGGTGCTTTTCCAGGGAGAGCTCGTCCTGGTGGCGTTCCATTGCTGCGGCCAGGGAGTTGCGGAGTATGTCGAACACAGGTTCCTGAGAATGGGATATCCATTCCTCGGAGGGGTCGGCGAGGGCCAGGAACCCCTGGAAGGAGTTCCTGAGAAACAGGGGGAGGATGGAGACCGAGGAAATCCCCCTATGAGTGAGGGGAAGCCATTCTTTTCTCTCGTTCTGCGGAAGTTCCGCCGGGCGGAGGGTGGCGGGCCTGAAGGTTCCATCCCGGAAAAGAAGGGATTTCCAGAGAAAGTCTTCTTCCTGCTGCGAGGAAAAAAGCCCCGCCAGAGAAGGCTGTTCCGGTGCGGATCTGGCCTCCGTTTCCAGAGCCAGCATGCCTTTCCTTCCCGAGAGCCTGTAAATTGCCGCCGTTTTGGCTTTCGACAGGGCAAGGATATCCTCGAGGGAAGATTTCATGGCGTCCCGGTAACTCGGAGAGAGTATAAAGCGGGAGGTTATGACGGAGAGGATTTCATGGAAATGTCCCTTTTTTTCGAGTTGCTCCTCGATTTTTTTTCTCTGGCTGATATCCTGGACGAGGGAGCAATAGATCTTTTCCGTGCCCGAAACAAGGGGGAAAGGAAGATGGGTTGCGGGAATGAGAATCCCGTCTCTGTCAGGTATTTCTACCTCCCTGATTTGTCCCCTGCCCTCGGGAAAGAAATCTTCCGGGCGGAGGGTTCCCTTCTCCCAGGGAAGAAGACCGGCAATGTCCGCTTCTGTGATATTTTCTTCGGTAAGGGCGAAGGTGGAACGGAAGACAAGGTTTGTCTCCAGAACAATTCCTGCAGCGTTATATACGATGATCCCCTCAGGAGATCTCTGGAAGAGCTGTTCCCAGTATTCCGTCCTTTCAGTGAGGTTTTTTTCCGTTCTTTTTCTTTTCGCGATCTTTCCCTTCATAAAAAACGCCAGCCCGCCCAAAAGGACAATCAGCCCCATGTAGAGGAGAGCGACGGGAAAATACCTGACCGCGGCATCGGCGGGATCGTTCAGAATGACGCTTCGGTCTGAGAGAGCATTTCTGGGGATTGAATGAACTTTCATCATCGGGTAGTCAAAGGTGAGATGGTCCGCCATGGATTTTTCGGGCGGTATGGTATTGACCGCCTCTCCAGACAAAATCCTGACAGCCGTTTCTCCGGCTTTTCTGCCCTTTTCGTATCCGTTTCCCTCCACGCTCGCCAGGGCGCCGTGCCTGATGCCATCTTCATCGAGCGTGTAGACTGGCAGCGTGGTATTCCGCAGTATGAGAGCGAGGGTATCCTTCATCGTCATGGGGCTGCCGTCAGGGAGTGAAGAATGAACCCCGAGCACAATGACCGTCCTGTCCGGCAGTTTCCTGATCGATTCGGCAAGCCGATCGGCGGAAAAACCGGAGAGAGGGATCACATGGGGGCGGGATTCCACTTGTATCAGGCTCGTGTTGAGCCGGGAAAGATCCCTGAGCCCTGCAGGCGTTAGGTCTGAAACGAAGGCGATGGATGCCCCTGGATGGAGCCTTCCGATCTCCGAAATGAGGAGGTTGTGGGCCGGAACGGAATAAATCCCGGTTCCCTTTCCCTCTGGAAACACTGAAAAAAGGTATTCGTTGGTGAGTCCGCAGAACACGATGGGAGCCCCCCCGAACAGCACAGCCGTATGGACCAGGGCGAATGTGGCGGCCTCGTTTCCCGTAGTGACCACCACGTCAGGAGGGGAGGACGAGAATTTGGCCTCCAGGAGGTCTTTCAGCCGTTCCAAGTGGGACGACCAGAAAGTGCTCGTTATGTCCATGTATTCAATGAAAATTTCAGCCGTGACCCCGGAGTCAGAGAAGGACTCCATTATTCCGTCCGTTGCCCGGCGGGTCCATTCGTCATCGGGGGAAAGGGTGTGAAGCAGGACGACTCTCCTGTTCGCGGAAGCGGCCGCAGGTTCGAACCATCCCTGAATGTGAAGAGCGGACAGCAGAAGAAAAAAAACAGCCAGAAGCTTGAATCCCTGCCGGGACCGGGCTGTCATGTCCTTCCCCCTTCAGTTCTCCCGGCATGCGGACAATGCCGCACTATCACCGGCGACGAAGCCTGTGCTCCAGCACATCTGGAGGTTGAACCCGCCCGTGGGGCCGTCAAGGTCGAGGATTTCACCTGCAAAGTAGAGGTTTTCAACGATTTTCGACCCCATGGTCCTTGGATCGATTTCCTTGAGATCAACGCCGCCGCTTGTCACGATGGACCAGTCGAAGCCCAGCAGACCGTCGGGGGTAAGAGGGAACTCCTTGAGGAGACGGGCCAGCTCCTTTTTTTCTTCTCCGGAAATGTATTCTCCCCTTTTGTCCGGGGGAATGGATGCTTTTTCGACAACGGCAGGTATCAGTCCCCCGGGAAGCAGGTCCTTCAGGCAGTCCCTGAACATTTTTCCTGCGTATTTTTCAAGGTCCCTCCCGATGCGTGCGGTAAGCACGTCAAGGGTCAGGGCAGGCTTCAGGTCAAGGAGGAGGGCGGCGTTTCCTGTGGAGCATGCCTCGCCGATATCCCTGCTCATGTCCATGGCGATGGGGCCGCTGATGCCGAAATGGGTCAGGAGCAGTTCGCCGAAGCGCCTGGATACTACGGTTCCGTCCTTCAACAGGGTGAGGGAGACGTTTTTCAGGTTCAGGCCACGGGCTGTCTGGGGCCATTTTTCCTTCAGCCTGACAGGGCAGAGTGCCGGGACCGGCTGAAGAACCTGGTGGCTGGCCCTTTTGGCGAACCTGTAGCCGTCTCCGGTCGACCCGGTTCTGGGGAAGGATTTCCCTCCGGTGCATATTATGAAGGCATCTCCTTCCACTTCCTGTCCCCGCAGAATGAACCGGACCGCCTTTCCGTCCCTTATTTCGAGGTTGAGGGCTTCTCTGTTCCGGTAGACGGTGACCCCTCC
>JAGPEN010000008.1 GCA_018057035.1 Aminivibrio sp.
AAGGAAACACTGAGGGAGGGAAGAAAGAGAAGCCAAATACAACTCAAAACGGCGGCCGCGGAAGAATGACCGGGGTGGTCAAAATTCGGCTGTCCCTGGTGATCAAATTTGCATTGACGAAACCAGGGGAGTCTAGTATAATAAACCCCTATATCATTATTTACCATCAAAAAGGAGAAGAGATTCCCCCAATGATAGAAAAATCAAACTACGATTCACCTGAATACGATATCTTCAAGGCGAACGTCAAAAAACTGACAGGACTCGACCTGAACTCCTATAAAAACCAGATCCACAGGAGAGTCCACATGCTGATGCAGCGCTGGAATATCGCCGAATACGACCAGTATTTCAGGACAATTAAAGAAAACGACCAGAAACTCAGGGAATTTCTGGACTATCTAACGATCAACGTTTCCGAATTTTTTCGCAATCCTGCGAAATGGGCGGAGCTTCGCGAAACGGTTATTCCCCGTCTGATCCAGTCCAGGGGAAAGAAACAACTGAAATTATGGAGCGCAGGCAGTGCGACAGGCGAGGAACCCTATTCCCTCGCCATCCTTTCCCATGAGGCAAAACTTGCTGCCCATTCCCCGGTACTTGCCAGCGATATCGACCAGGGAGCGATTTCCATAGCAAAAAAAGGAACCTATCTCAAGCGGCAGATCGTAAATGTTCCCCAGGAACTTGTCTCAAGGTATTTCCTCACCCAGGACGGAGGGGAAACCTATTCGGTGACGCAGGAGGTAAAGGGAAGAGTCAACTTTCAGAGACTGAACCTCATCGAGGACAATTTTGCCGACGACTTCGATCTCATCCTCTGCAGAAACGTGGTCATTTATTTTTCAGCGGAGACGAAGGCTGCCCTCTATCAGAAATTTTTCAAGGCGCTCCGACCGGGGGGGTACCTTCTCGTCGGTTCAACCGAACAGATTTTCGAGTACAGAAAGATAGGTTTTGAATCCGCAGGCGCATTTCTTTATCAGAAGCCGGTGTAAACGGCTGAAAAGCAGAAGGAGGGTTCCGAACGGGATCCTCCTTCTGCTTTTCCTGTCAGTGGGAGCGAACGATTTCCTTGATTTTCATCAGCCGGCTCAGGGTGGACCGTTCCTGTTCGTCGAGCTTCATCGTTATGTAGCGTATTGTTTCCACGAAACCCGGTATCAGGACGTGTTCCAGGGCATTTACCCTCCTGCGGGTCTTTTCGATTTCCACGGCCATGAGGTTTATCGCCTTTTCTTTTGCCGCCAGTGCGATGAGCCGGGGAATAAGAGCCGCGAACCGCTCGAGTGCCACATCAAGGCTGCCGAGGGACGTGGCGAGGCCGTAATTGACCGGGGATCCCCCCTGCTCCACCGTATAAATGGGAACCAGAACGCTCATGACGTTTTGCCGGCCGACATGCAGGTCGCATTTTGCACCGGAGATCATCAGCGCCTGTTCAAGCATGGCCGGAAGGGTCTGGGCACGGGCGAGAAGAAAGCTCTTGTAGCATTCCCCGAGCTCACTTTCAAGCTCTTCCCTGAGGGTTTTTCCCTCCCGGGCTCGTTCCAGGAATGCCTTGATAAGGGCATCCTGCTTGTCTTTGAGAAGCTTGTGGCCCCGTTTGGCCACCACAAGGCGTTTTTTCAGCCTTGAAAGCTCCATTCTGTTGGGGTTTACGTTCAAGCGGGCCATGACACGGCTCCCTTACACTTTCCCAGGGACTGTTTCGGCCCTTTCCCCGTTTTTCATCCTCGGTGCGAGATACTTCTCTATATAGGCGTCCCGGACACGCTTCAGTTCCTTCACCGGGATGACTGTGAGAAGATTCCAGCCGAGTTCGAGAGTTTCCTCAAATGTCCTGTTCTGGTATTCACCCTGACGGACATACTGGTCTTCGAACATATCAGCGAACTTCGCGAAGGCCTTGTCCTCCTCCGTCAGGGCACCCTCACCGAGAATGACCGCGAGTTCCTTTGCTTCCTTGCCCCTGGCGTAGGCCGCGAAGAGCTGGTTCATAAGGTCGGCATGGTCTTCCCTGGTCTTTCCCTTTCCTATTCCCTTGTCCTTCAGCCTGGAAAGGGACGGCATGACGTCCACGGGCGGGTAAATACCCTTTCTGTGAAGAGTCCTGCTCAGGATGATCTGCCCTTCGGTGATGTATCCCGTAAGGTCGGGGATAGGGTGGGTCTTGTCATCCTCGGGCATGGTGAGGATGGGGATCTGGGTAATGGAGCCGCTCTTTCCCTTGAGGCGTCCCGCCCGTTCGTACATGGTGGCGAGGTCGGTGTAGAGGTAACCGGGATAGCCTCTCCTGCCGGGGACTTCCTTCCGCGCCGCGGAAATTTCCCGGAGGGCCTCGCAATAGTTTGTGAGGTCGGTCAGGATAACCACCACGTGCATATTCTGCTCGAAAGCGAGATATTCCGCAGCGGTGAGCGCGATGCGTGGGGTCGTGATACGTTCGATTGCCGGGTCGTCTGCAAGGTTGACGAACATGACCGTCCTCTGGATGGCTCCGGTCTTCCTGAAGTCCTCCATGAAGAAGGACGCTTCCTCGAACGTGATTCCCATGGCGGCGAACACGACGGCGAAATCCTCGTGGCCGCTGATGACCGTGGACTGCCTGGCAATCTGGGCAGCCATCCTGTTGTGGGGCAATCCGCTCCCGGAGAAGATGGGAAGCTTCTGGCCGCGGACCATGGGGTTCATCCCGTCTATGGTGGAGATTCCGGTCTGGATGAACTCAGAGGGGAAGTCCCGGGAGAATGGGTTCATGGGCATCCCGTTGATGTCAAGCTTCTTCTCTGCAAGGATCGGCGCCCCGTCGTCGATAGGGTCACCCCGACCGTTGAAAACGCGGCCGAGCATGTCCCTGCTTACGGGAAGAGTGAGCACCTTCCCGAGGAAGAGCAGCTTTGTACTCTTGATGTCGATGCCGTCAGTTCCTTCGAAAACCTGCACAAGGGCCTTGTCGGACGTGATTTCAAGAACCCTGCCGCGCCTCCGTTCTCCGGAGCCCAGCTCGATTTCGACAAGTTCGTCATACCGAACGTTCTGCGTTTTTTCCACCATGAGAAGGGGACCGGACAGTTCGCTTATGGTCCCATATTCTTTAGGCAGCATCGCTTTCACCTCCCACGGGAATGACGCCGTTGATTTCCTTCCGTATCGTTTCTTCCAGTTCGTCGATCCTGCCGATGTCCTTTTCTTCTAGATAGCGCATTCTGGCGATGGATTCACGAACCGGAAGCTTGAATACCTCGCTCATGGACGCTCCCTTTTTCAGGGCTTCCATACCAAGAGTGTGGAAGGAAATGATTGTCTTCAGCATCTTGAACTGCTTTTCCATGGAGGCATAGGTATCCACTTCATGGAAGGCGTTCTGGTGAAGGAAGTCTTCCCTCAGGGATTTTGCCGTTTCCAGGACCATTCGCTCTTCTTTCGAAAGAGCGTCGATACCGACGAGGCGAACGATTTCCCGGAGTTGGTCCTCTTCTTCCAGAAGAGTCATGCCTTCTATGCGGAGGCTGCTCCACTCGTCGTCGAACTTGGAGTCCCAAAATTCATCGAGTTTTTCCGTATAAAGGGAATAGCTCAGCAGCCAGTTGATCGCAGGGAAATGCCTCTGGTAAGCGAGGTTTGCGTCCAGTCCCCAGAAAACCTTGGTGACCCGGAGAGTATTCTGGCTTACAGGTTCCGAAAGGTCTCCGCCCGGAGGGGAGACTGCGCCGATGGCCGTGACGGATCCTTCCCGTCCCTGGCTTCCGAGCACCACGGCCCGTCCCGCTCTTTCATAGAATGAAGCAAGCCTTGTTCCAAGGTAGGCAGGGTATCCTTCCTCGCCGGGCATCTCTTCAAGACGGCCCGACATTTCGCGGAGCGCTTCCGCCCACCTGCTGGTGGAGTCGGCCATGAGAGCGACGGAGTACCCCATGTCCCTGTAGTATTCCGCCATGGTGATTGCCGTGTAAATACTGGCCTCCCTGGCGGCCACGGGCATGTTGGAGGTGTTGGCGATGAGGACTGTACGTTTCATGAGAGGCTGTCCTGACCGGGGATCTTCAAGCTCGGGGAACTCGAGCAGCACGTCGGTCATTTCATTGCCCCGTTCGCCGCATCCGACGTAGACGACAATTTCAGCTTCGGCCCACTTTGCGAGCTGGTGCTGGATTACGGTCTTTCCCGATCCGAAGGGGCCCGGGACACAGGCGGTTCCGCCCATGGCGATGGGAAAGAAAGCGTCCACAACTCTCTGCCCTGTTGTCAAAGGAATAATGGGAGGGAGCCGCTTCGCTACCGGGCGGGCTTTTCGAACCGGCCAACGCTGGAGCATGGCGATGTTCTTCTTTTCGCCGTCCTTTTCCAATACAGCGATGGTTTCTTCGACGGTAAAGCTGCCTCCCTTGATTTTTGTGACTTTGCCGGAAACGCCGACGGGCACCATTACCCGATGCTCGACAAGGACAGTCTCCTGGACGACACCGAGAACATCCCCCTCGGCGACGAAGTCGCCTTCCTTCACTTTCGGCGTGAACTGCCACTTGGTTTTTCTGTCGATGGCAGGCACATCGATGCCTCTCGAGATGAAATGGCTTTTTGCCACTTCCTCGATGAGGTTCAGGGGACGCTGGACTCCGTCGTAAAACTGCTCCATAAGGCCGGGGCCGAGCTCGACGCTCAGAGGTTCACCCGTGCTGACCACAGGTTCTCCGGGCATGAGCCCTGAAGTTTCCTCGTAGGCCTGTATGGAGGCCGTGTCTCCCTTGAGTTCAATTATTTCTCCAACGAGACCAATGTCGCCGATCCGAACCACGTCGAACATGCTGGCGCCGAACATGCCTTTCGCCACCACAAGTGGTCCGGAAATCTTTTCTATGGTCCCCCGTATAGTTTTTTCAGTGGCCACAGTCTATCGCCTCCAGACGAACCGTATTCTGCATTATTTCACCGCAAAGATGTCCATGCCGACAGCGCGTTCCACGCTGCTTCGTATGGATTCGATGCCTATTCCCAGGCTGCCTTTGAGTCCGGGGATGGGGATAAAACTCGTTTCGTATTCACTGTTCAGGTCGGCTATGAACTGGGAAGACGCAACATAACAACTTTCCTGAACGAATACAACGGCATATTTTTCACGGGCCAGGCCGAGGAGGATTCCTTCCACGGCAGAAGGAGTGTTGTCCTTGATGATGAATGGGCGGACCCCCACTGCCTGGAAAGGAAGTACCGTCTCGTATTCTCCGACCGCTGCCATGGGATGTCCAGCATTTTTAACCGACATGGCGGAACAGCCCCCTTGCCAGCGTTCTGTCCGTATCATTAGAGACGGAAACCAGAGCTATGCGTAAATTTTTCGCTTCCATTTCCTTTTTCCAGAGGAAGGAAATGACGTTTTCCGGGCCGAAAGCCAGATATTTAGCGCTTTCCACAATAGCCGCAATGTACTCGTCGAGCACCTTTTCCATCTCCACGACGAGAGAGTTCAGGTTATTGACTTCCTGAACTCGGGAAAACGCTTTCGAAACATCGGCGAAGGAAAGGACTTTGCTCCAGCTTTCTACCGGTTCAGAGAAGAGGGAGAGAAGCTTTT
This sequence comes from Aminivibrio sp., assembly GCA_018057035.1. The sequence continues at coordinate 5,576 of JAGPEN010000008.1, forward strand.
CCCTGGAAATGAGGCCGCCTTCATGAAGAAAGCCGGCAACAGAGCCTGTTTCCATATCCATCCTTTTCATCCTCAGAAGGTTCCGTACGTTTTCCGCGTCGATCTTTCCCCGAACCCACAGCGATGCTGATTCAATACCCGTTGAGGCCGCTGTTTTCCCCATGGCGGAAAACAGGCCCCTGTCGAGGATTTTCTCCACCTCGAGAATGTCTTTTGCCTGTTCCCAAACCGAGAAGCAATTTGGGATGAGAAGGTGAAGACCGAAGGGAAGCAAGCGGAAATCCTCGCTTTCCAGGGTCATGATGAGGTCGTCAACAGGGATGTTCCCGAGAGAGGTCAGAAGGTCGAACCGTCGTTCTCCTCCTTCCCGGACCAGGAGAGCGCTCTTCATAAGGACCTTGACGTTGTGAAAATCATAGGGCAGACGGCAGAGCTGCACCAGGACCGGATCAGGAACAAATTTTTGAACTTCCCCGTAGACATGAAGAAGTTCGGCTTCGATGGCCCTGTCGAATTCCCCGCTACCTTTCAGCTCCATCAACCAACTGGAATAGACTGTTTCACTGAGGACTTTCAGCGCCGAGTCGAGGTCTTCGCTTTCCAGAATACGCTGCAAAAGAGCCTCTTCAAGAAGGCGTCCGGACATTGCCCGGAGCCGCGCAACCGCATACCCATACTGCTCTGCCGGAGCCATGGAGCATCACCTCCGGCTAGGCTGAAAACAGCCGTTTGACAACGTCTGCCTCAATATCGTCCCGTATCCAGCGAATGAGCATATCCCATGAGCAATTTGTCTCGATCGCACCTTTTTTCAGGATAAAACCACCCGAAATGGGAGCCTTTTCTTCTCCGAGAACGAATTTTTTCCCGTGTTTTTCATTGAAGCCTGCAATCCATTCCTGGGTGATGTGCTTTTCCTTTCCTGATACGACCACTGTTTCTTCTCCTGTTTCCGTCGCTTTCAGGAGAAGATTTCCTGCCAGGGAGAGGTATTTTTCCCCGGGAAGGAGAGAAAGCTGTGAAAGAGCCTGGGAGAAAGCATCAGAAATGGCCTTCTGTTTTAAGCCGAGCTCTATCTTTTTAACATCGAGGGCGGCCACTATTTCTCTTCTACGGAGGATTTCCGGCTTTTCTTTGCTGAATCTTTCGCCGTAGGAATCTTCGATCTTTTTGATTTCCCCGTCGGTCTCCCTATTGATAGACTTCACTACGGAACGGGCTTTTTCGAGAATCTTTCCCGCTTCTTCCTGTGCGTCCGCTTCAATTTTTTTCTTAATCTCCGCCAAGGACATTGAATTTACCCCCTTGACAGAACTAGAGCTTGATTCCGTTGAGGAGAATGATGCTCATCAGAAGAGAAAGAACGGCGTATGTTTCGACCATCGCAGGGAGAATAACGGCCTTTCCGGTTTCTTCGGGGCGTTTAGCTATCATTTGGATACAAGCGGCAGATGTTTTTCCCTGGGCGATGGCTGAGAAGTAGCCTCCTATGGCGATGGGAAGGCAGGCAAAAAATATGGACAGTCCCTGCCACACGTTAACGCCGATCTCTGTCCCGCCACCGAGAAGGCCGACTTTGAGGATGGCGAAGAAAGCGATCAGAAGCCCGTAAATTCCCTGTGTACCGGGAAGGGCCTGAAGAAGGAGGATAAGACCGAATTTCCCCGGATCTTCGGTCATGACGCCCGCACCCGATTCTCCGGCAATCCCGACTCCGATGGCGGAACCCGCTCCCGCCCATCCTGCGGCCATAGCTGCTCCAAGTATTGCCAATCCGATTCCAAGAAGATCCATAGTATTGACACGCTCCTTTCAAGCTATAGAAATTATTCGACAGGCTCTTTCTTTATTGAAACGTAACTTGTGTTGTAGGTCAGAGGAGAGAAGATCCTTCCTCCCCCTGTGTAGAACTTGCTGAAGAACTCGACGTACTGAAGCCTCAGGGAGTGGACGAAGGCACCGAGTACATTCACCGCAATGCTGAATATATGCCCCCCGACAATAAGCAGAAGAGCAATGATCCATCCGATGAACGGGATGTCTCCGGCAAGGCCCGCAAGCATGTTGATGATCACTCCGACTGCTGACGTGGCCAGCCCGAGAGCGAGAAGCCTGCTGTAGCTGAGGACGTCACCGAGGTATGAGGTGACTCCGTAGAGGCTTAAGAGACCGGAGACGGCTTTTGAAAGGAATCCTGTCTTTTCTCTGCCCTGGGTGGCAAGCAGGATGACCGCCCCGGTTATTGTGAGCGTCTTGGCCAGAGATTCAGAGCCGGAGGGCAAAAAACCGGCGGCGCAGCCTCCCCAGAGAAGCAGGCCGACAAGAAAGACTATCCATCCACCGGTATCGGCGAAAGCTCCCATGTAATTCTTTTTTCTCAGGGCATCGTAGAAAGCGATTCCAAGTCCGAAAAGAAGCTGCACAACTCCGAGAGCGAGGGAAAGACCAAGGAATGTCATGGGATCTTCCATCGGATTGATGATAACAAGAGCGTTTTTCAGGGGGCGGAGAAAAGAGAAAATACTGTAGGCATCCAAGAGATCTCCGAACCAGCTGCCTGTGAGCGCACCTACGACAACCGTGGAAACTCCGGAAAGGACGAAGAGATTGAAGAAACCCCTGAAACTGGTGGGCATTCTCTTGAATTTTCTGAGAAACCAGACAAAAAATCCGATCATGATCAGGCCATACCCGGCATCTCCAAGGCACATCCCGAAGAAAATGAAGAAAAACGGCGCAAGGAGGGGCGTCGGATCTATCTCTCCGTATTTGGGAGCTCCGTACAGCCGGGTGAGGTTTTCAAAGGGGAGACACCATGGCGGGTTGACAATGAAGGACGGGACGTTCTCATCGGGCCCCGGCTCAGAAAGAACGAGCTCGATCGATGAGTCATAGGCGGAAAGGGCCTTTTTTACTTCGGGAAGAGCCGAATCCGGGATCCATCCCCGGAGCATGACCACCTGATCTGTGGCGTTTCCAGAGACCAGCGCGCTGTACCTGTCGCGAAGCACTGAATAATAGTCGCTTAGGGCACGCACGGTTGGAACCCACAAGGCGGCAGCCTCTTCGGCTTTCTTCAGGATTTCTTTCTCCTCCGCCGCGAGGGCGATCCTTCTTTTTCCCAGGAGGGCAATTTCTTCGGAAACGCTGGATTGAAGCGCAGGCGGAATTTCTATTCGGTTGAAGGAATGCCGGGCGTTGAGCTCGGATGCTTTCTGGGAAACGGCTTCTTCAAAAAAGAGAGCCACGGTGCGCTCTTTTTCTTTCTCCGTTCCCGGAGCGACATAGACTTCCCCCATTGTGCCAAGAAGAGACTCCGCTCCCCTTTTCCAGGGTTCCACCTGCTCGACGGGCATGGTACCAAGAATGCCCCTTACGTGTTCTGTCCCTGTGGAAAGCAGTTCGAGGGGATAAGGAAAATTCTTCAACGAGAGAAGGAGAATTTCCGTTGAATCAATCTGCGAAGACTCGGAACGGATTTCCATGAGTCTCCGCTCGAGCTTTCGAATATTCTCGGCGAGAGCAGGAATGTCTGTCCGGGAATCAAGATCCCTGGTCTGCTGGAGTGAAAAAACTTCTTTCTCTCCCATGGTCCGTGCCATTCCGGAAATGGAATCGACAAAATGCGGTTCCAGGAAACGGAGAAGAAACCGTGTTTCACCAAGGAGAAAATCCACCCTGGAAAAATCTGAATGGGTAAGGACCGGTCCTTCCGATTCATCATCCGAACTGAAGGGGATTACCTCGTACGATCCGGTATTCTGAAGGGCAGACAAAACCCCATCCACGTCGGATTTGTGGATGTAGAACTCGGCTTTTGCAATTTTAGCCACGGCCATATCGAGAAATCACCTCTTCCGCAATCCATTTCGCCGTGCTCGGGATTTCTTTTCCGAACTGCTGAGCGAGGCTTTCCGCGTTTTTTCTTCCGGTTTCAACGGTCTTTTGCGCTTTTTCTTCGGCTTCCTTTTCAACGGAGGAAATTTTATCCTTGTACTGGCGGAAGGCCTTCTGCTTGGCTTCCTTCACCCTGCGTTCGGATTCGTTTTTCGCTTCGTTGACCATTCGGGCAGCGTCGTTCTTCGCTTCCTTGACCGTCTCCCTGGAACGAGACTCGACTACCTTGATCTCCTCAGCCAGATTTACTGCCATACATTCCACCCCCTTTCGAAAAAAAGTTTGTTCGATGTTGAAAGTCTCAACATAAAAACATAGAGTATTTTATTACTACATAAAATTCGTGTCAAACTTAACAATATGTCCAGAGCATAGAGGAATTATCGAAAAATTAACATTCTGATTTGCGAAACATAGCCATGGGGGAAAAAAGGAAAAAAATTGGAGCGGACAACGGGATTCGAACCCGCGACCCTTAGCTTGGGAAGCTAATGCTCTACCAGCTGAGCTATGTCCGCTCTCTTGTCAGACGAAGGATATTATATCCGTCTCTTTTTCTTTTGGCAATACTGATGTACCGTTTTGCTTCCTGTGCCCAGCACGTTCGAGAAAATTGGAGTGCTTCGCAAATAATAGAATGACATTCCCCCGATACCGTTCCTCACCAGAGGAAAAATTCGAGGAAGGTATGGCTACCTGGACCCGAACCGAACAGCCGTTTCAACGTGAACAGTGTGAGGAAACATGTCAAAACACTTTATTTCCTGGGGAAAATATCCTCCTTCCAGGAGGATAGCCCCGTCCCGTGCGAGGGTTGCAGGATTGCAGGAAATATAGACGATGTCCCTTGGGGCAATGGTCAGAATGGAATGGAGCGCCTCCCGGCTGCACCCAGTCCTGGGGGGATCGACAACTACAGTATCGAAATCTGCCCCAAGGGAACGGATGTTGTCTTCAACCGGCCCAGGAAGGATTCGTATCTTTCCGGACAAGCCATTGACTTCAACGTTTTCTCTCATTCTCTCCACTGACGGCAGCCACTCCTCCACGGCCGTTACCGAAGAGGCGTCCCTCGCAAGGAAACAGGAAAGGGTGCCGATTCCGCTGTAGAGTTCGAGCACTTTCCCCGTACCTCCGGCTCCGGCCATGTGCGCTGCGGTTTCGTAGAGCCTTGCGGCCTGTTCGGAATTGACCTGAAAGAAGGCGGTCGAATCGTACCTGAACCTGAAAGGATGGAGTTCTTCCTCTATCAGTCCGTCGCCGAAAAGCGTTTCAGTCGTTTCTCCGACGATGACGTTACTCCGTGAGAAATTGTAGTTCAATGTTACGGTCCGAAGGTTCGGGCATTGGGATCTGAGAAGGGGAACGAGCCGCTGTTCGGCGCGCTCCTTTTCGGATCTTGAGAGCTTTCGCGCTGCGACGAGCGAGAGAAGGACGTCTCCTGTGCCGGTGCCGCATCTCAGAATTAAATGGCGGAACAGACCCTTTCCGTTCTTTTCGTCATAGGGGGGGAAACCGAGGCTTGAAAGAATGCCGGAAACCGTTCCCGGCAGATCACCTATTCCCCTTGAGAGAATGGGGCAGGAAGCGACAGGAACAATATCATGGCTTCTTCTCGCGTAATAGCCCGCTTCCGTTTTTCCTCCCGAGCCTCCTAGGGGAAGGGATCCTTTGTTCCTGTAATTTCTCTCCCTGGGGCTCGGCTCGCAGGATGAGATATCTGGAAATGGACCCCGGTAAATTCTTTCAAAGGCATCCAGGACAATGTCCCTCTTCAACCGGCACTGGAGGGTATATTCGGCGTGCTGGAGCTGACATCCACCGCACCGTTCGTACAACGGACAAAAAGGAAGACTTCTGCCCGGGTGGGGAAAGAGTATTTCCTCCGTTTCCGCGATGGCGTACTCTCTTTTTTTTCTGACGATCCTTCCCCTGATTTCTTCTCCGGGGAGGGCACCGGGAACGAACACCACAAGCCCTTCGGAAGTGCGTGCTATACAGCTTCCGTCGCTGCTGAACTTTTCAGTGCGCAGCACAACCCTGTCACCCTGCTTCACTGCCATGCCCCCAATCCCGTGTACCGAAAAAACAGAAGGCAAAGGTCATTGAATGACCCTTGCCTTCCTCTTTTCGGAAGATGTTCCTGTGAATTTTACAGGTGAACGCTGTTTTTGAAAAGAAGGTATCCTTCGTCGAAAGCCTGGGAGTTGAGCTGTTTCGTTCCTTCAGGCACTTTGCCGAGAATCGCCTTCTTGATCGACTCGGGCTTTACGATCTTCTCGAGTTCAAGAACCCTGGCGACCGCTCCGAGAGCGACCATGTTCGTGACCAGTTCTTTGCCCAACTTTTCACGGGCGGTCCGCACTATGGGAAGGTAATATACGTTGGCGTCCACCTGGGGAAAGCTGGTAACGAAGAAATCATCATAAATGATCCTTCCCCCCGGAAGGGTATCTCCGGCGTATTCCTCCGCCGCCTGCTGGGTCAGGATGACCTGCAGATTCGGCTTGATCGCCTTGGGGTAATCGATGGGATCTGTAGAGACGATCACCTCGGCCTTGGACTTTCCACCCCGGGCTTCCGGTCCGTAGGACTGGGACTGGACTACATGGAGCCCGTCCTCAAAAACGGACGCCGCCTCTCCGGTGATGACTGCGGCAAGGATTACGCCCTGCCCGCCGGAACCCGCAAATCGGATTTCATATCTTCCTGCCATTTCACTTCCCCCTTACGTTTTCGATCAAGGCGAGGTACTGGTCCGTGTATTCGGGGATATCCCTGTTGACAAATTCTCCGGTGACGATCTTTCCGGCGAGCTCCTCCGGGGACATGTCTTTCGCCTTAGCGAGGGGAACGGAGTTGTTCTTGAAGTAGTTGACGTTGTCGATGGGGGTTCTCCGGTTGTTTTTCCTTCCGAACGTGGTATGGCAGTGGGTCAGTATTTCCACCACTGAGAATCCCTTCTTCTGGATTCCGTTCAGGATGAACTGTTCTGCCTGCTTGGGGTTGGCAATGGTGGAACGGGCCACGTACGCCGCACCTGCACCCTCTGCGAGCTTGCAGATGTCGAAGGAAGGATCGATGGCGCCGTAGGGTGTGGTGGTCGCCATGCTTCCTGCGGGCGTGGTGGGAGAAGCCTGGCCGCCCGTCATCCCGTAGATATTGTTGTTCATGACGATGGCCGTGATGTCGATGTTCCGCCTGCAGGCGTGTATGAAGTGGTTGCCCCCGATGGCGGTGCAGTCTCCGTCGCCCATGACGTCAATCACGGTAAGTTCCGGCTTGGCGAGCTTGATACCTGTGGCGAATCCGAGGGATCTCCCGTGGGTGGTGTGGACCGTGCATGCGTCGATATAGCCTGCCATGCGGCTCGAACAACCGATGCCGGAGGCAATGACCGTCTGGCTTTTCTTTTTCTTGAGGGTGACAAGAGCTCTGAGGAGAGCATGCATGATTATGCCGTGCCCGCATCCGGGGCACCAGATATGGGGGAAAAACCGTGTGCGCAGCCAGCTGAACACTTCCTGATTAGGCATAATCAGGCCACCTCCTCAATGACAGCGAGAATTTCTTCAGGCTTGAAAAGTTCGCCGTTGACAAGGTTGTGGGCCACAACCTTTGCCTTACCGTGGACAGCTCGCTCGACTTCGAGAACCATCTGGCCGCAGTTCAGTTCGGGAACGATAATGGTTTTCACCTTGCGGGCGAGCTTTTCCAGTTCCTTGTCTGGGAAAGGCCACAGGGTGACTGGTCTGAAAAACCCGGCCTTTATGCCACGGTTTCTCGCCTCGTGAACTGCCCTCAGGCTTGAGCGGGCAACGCTGCCGTAGGCGAGAACGAGCACTTCCGCGTCGTCGACGGACACCGTTTCGTATTCGACGATGTCATCGCGGAAACGGTCGATTTTTCTCATGAGGCGTTTCATTTTTTTCTCGATTTCATCTGCGTTGTTCGTGGGGAATCCCCAGTCGTTATGAGTAAGGCCGGTAATATGCCACGTATAGCCGTCACCGAAGGATGCCATGCAGGGGAGGTCGTCTTTCGGATCCGGACGGTAGGGAACGAACTTTTCGGGAATATCTGTAGGACGCTTCCTTGAAACGAGCCTGGACGATTCAATTTTCGGCACAACCACTTTTTCCCGCATGTGGCCGATAACTTCGTCGCTCATAATCAGAACGGGCTGCCGATATCTTTCCGCTGCGTTGAAAGCCTTGATGGCAATTTCATAGCATTCCTGGACGGATGCGGGAGCGTAGCAGATAGTCCCGTGATCTCCGTGAATTCCCCAGCGGGCCTGCATGACATCCTGCTGGGCCGTCTTGGTGGGAAGGCCTGTGGAAGGGCCTCCGCGCATGACATCCACAACGACTATGGGAATCTCCGCCATGTAGGCGAAACCGAGGTTTTCCTGCTTGAGGGAAAAACCCGGGCCGGAGGTCGCTGTCAGTGATTTCATGCCCGCAATGGAGCCCCCTATGGTGGCGGCTATTCCCGCAATTTCGTCCTCCATCTGAATGAATCTTCCGTTCAGCTTCGGGAGCTCTGCAGCCATGATTTCGGCAATTTCCGATGAAGGAGTAATGGGATATCCTCCGAAAAAGCGGCATCCGGCGGCGAGAGAACCGTAAGCTAACGCTTCGTTTCCTTGCCAGAAGGCGACATCAGGCATCCTTCTCTTCCTCCTTCTCTTTCACGGTAATTGCCATATCGGGGCAGATGTTTTCGCACTGTCTGCAGCCGATGCAGTCTTCCTGACGGGCCGGGACAGACTTTCCACGCACTTCATCGAGCTCGAGCACTTTTTTCGGGCAAATGTGGATACACAAGGAGCACCCCTTACACCATGAGTTGTTCACCTGGACTTCGAACTTTTTCGGCAAAAAAGTCACCTCCTACGGGATTGTCCAAACGGTTTAAAAAACAGCACTGGGGGAAAACAGCAATCTTTTCCTATATGTGAAAGGATATCTTTTAGCTAACGGGAGTTCAACCGCGAAAATGTATTTATCTTTTTTATCTCTATTTCTAAAAAGAGATAAAAAAGATAGAAATGCGTCAGCCAATATCAGGCTCACGAAAATATTGCGCTGTGACAGCCCGGGGGGGGATGGCCCGATGTTTGTACAGTCCCGCAAGAAGGACGTCTGCAGCTCCCCGGGGAGATGCAGTTTCAACAGGACCGGGAAAGCTGCCGGAAAACAGTCTGCCGCATTTTTCAGGGGTATCGGAAAGGAAGAGAACATCCTGAACTTCCGTTCCTGAGACAAGCAGGGCTTCCAGAAGCTCCTCCCGGTCGTACGCCTTTGGAGGTACCGGCTCCTTTGGGGCTTCCCCCGCTGCCCCGGGGATGAAGAGGGCAGAATAAACCTTGCCGCCTCCGGCCCAGAGAAGGGGACAGACGGGCTGCTTCGAGCGGTCCAGTATTGTGTATGCGAGACACTCCAGGGAAGAAAGGGGGATGATCGGTTTTTCGCCGGATGCCCAGGCGAGAAACTGAGTGAATGCCACAGCGACTTTCAGGCCGGTGAAAGAGCCGGGCCCGGTGACGACTGCAAAAAAGTCAACATCGTCCACCCTGAGAGAAAAAGTCCCCAGAAAAAAATCGACAAGGGACGGCAGGATCGAGGATTGTCTTTTTCCGAGTTCAAGATTCATCTCTCCTGAAACGGCTGTCCCATCCAAAAGACCGAGGGTGGTCCATCGTGCATTCGAACAGTTGATTGAAAGAATGTGTTGGCTCATTGGGGAACCGCCTCTCTCACGGCCTGCCAGAATTTTGAAAGAATCATTTCTCCCTCGCTGTTGATGGCGGAAAAGTCACATTGACGCCGTTCAGGAAAAAGGAACACGTCAGGGGCGGAAATGTGGATTTTCCATAAAGGCCTTTCGGAAAAAAAGGAGGCTTTTTCAGCCCATTCAACGAAAAGGACAGTGTCATCGGAGTCGTCTTCCTCCAGGTCCAGATCATCAACGTCCCTGGATTCAAGTCTATAGAGGTCAGAATGGACGATCCTCCGCCCCTCAGCAATGTAATGGTTGACAAGAGTAAAAGACGGGCTTCGAACTTTCCGGAACCCGAGGGCCTCGCAGAATCCCCTCACTAGTGTGGTTTTTCCCGAGCCCAGACCTCCTGTGAGAAGGATCGTCATTCCGACGGAGGTGTGCTTTGCCAGCAGTGCCCCGAGACGGCCCGTTTCCTCCTCCGATTCCGTTATCACCGTTCGGGACGGCAGTAAAAACATGTCCGGCCACCACTCCTCTATTTTTTTCTGCGCAGAACAAGGATAAAGAGAAGAACTCCGGAAATGACAAGAAAAAAGGGAAACAGCATGGGAAGAAAAGAGATTTCTCCCTGAATTTGCCGTACTCCGAGAAACCAGAAAAGCACCAGGACAAATCCGGCGGCCGTATAACGAAATCCCTTCAAACGGATTCTTTCTGTCTTTTTTAGCTCTTCATCCCAGTCGATTCTTTTTCTTCTCACAATAGTCAATCTCTCATTTCTTTCAGAATACCGGGTATTTCGTCGGCGATCTCCCGGGCGAGGATTCCGTCGCAGCCTTTCGACACGGCAAGTGACCGGGCCGTTTTTCCGTGAACGTATGCTCCCAGGGCCGCGCTCTCCAGGAGAGGTGTACCTGCGGACAGAAAGGCGGCGATCACTCCGGCGAGGACGTCCCCGGAACCGGGAACAGCCAGGGCCCGGTTGCCTTCCGTGACGACATAGGTCCGCCGTCCGTCGTCGCACAGTGTTCCTGCGCCCTTGAGTAGAACCGGCCCCCACTCCTCCGCTATTTTTCTTGCAGAGACGATGCGGTCTTTTCGTACGACCTCAGGCAGAACACCAAGCAGCCGTGCAGCTTCTCCTTCATGGGGGGTGAGAAGCATATTATTCCTGCGGGGTCTTTCTCCCGATTCTGAAAGCCAGAACAATCCGTCTCCGTCGAGGATGATGTTGCCTTCCCAGGCGGAAAGGACAAGGCTGCATATTTCCCCGGCTCTCTTCGATCGGCCTATGCCTGGGCCGAGAACGACCGTTTCAATTTTCTCCGACCAGGCCGAAAGAGTTGAAAGGATTTCCCCGTCGCTTTTCGAAAATAGGTTGTTTTCAAGAATTGCTTCCGGAAGGAAGGCCGAACATGGAGCGCAGGAAAACTCCTCGGAAAAGAGAATAACAAGGCCTCCGCCCGCTCTCAGAAAACCGCACAGGGACAGCAGAGGGGCCCCCCGGTAGGCGGCACATCCACCGATTACCATGGCGCCCCCCCGCACGCCTTTGTGGATGTCCTCAGGAAATTGAGGAAGAAAAGGTTTTACGTTTGCTGCCGTGAAGGACAGGATCCGCGGAGCGGCGCTGCGTGGCAGCGGAAACCCGACGCCTGCCACGACGATTTCTCCCGCGAGCTTTCTGCCGTCTCCTGTAGCGATCCCTGTTTTGGGAGCAATCATTGTGATGGTCATCGCGGCTCCCCCACAATGTTTGTCAGCCTGTCCGGAGTCCGGATCGATCCCGGTAGGAATGTCCAAAGCTATGACTTTTCCTGCTTCTTTTAAATGGTGGCACAGCCGGGCAATTTCTCCTCTCAGGGGTCCCTCCGAACCGATGCCAAGAAGTGAGTCCACCAGGATATCCGCCTTTCGGATATTGCCGGCGATCTCCTCATCCGACAAAACCGATGAAAAGGAAACTGGAATCTCGCATTGAACGGCAAGGAGGTAATTTTCTTCGGTAATGCCCTTGAGGCTGCCGGCAGGAACCGCCGAAAGAATTTGGACCCTCCTCCCTCTCGCGGCGAGGTGCCTGGCGGCGACGTATCCGTCGCCTCCGTTTTTCCCGGGGCCGGTGATCACAAGGATATCGCCTTCAGGAAACCTGTTCGTTATGACGTCCGCGGCAGCTGATCCCGCGTTTTCCATGAGGAGAGATTCGGACACCGCGAAGTTGTCCAGGATTTCCTTTTCTATTCTTCTGATGTCAGCGGAAGTGAAGTAATTCATGGTTTGCCTCGATGACGACCACTGCAACGGCATATTCTCCGTCGTGTGAAATGGAGAGAAAGGGGTATCCTTTCTTTCCGCCGGGAATGATCTCCTTTACCGTTTCCCCGACCCGGAGAACCGGGCCGCTTTCCGTCCGTTCCACCCAGACTCCGCAAAAGGCTATGGAGTACATGGAAACCGAGGAAGCCTTTGAAAAGGCCTCCCTTGCGGCGAAACTTCCGGCAAGATGCCTGGCGGGATTAGCCTTTGAAAAGGCGTAGGCGATTTCGTCAGGATGGAAGACCCTCTTCAGGAAATGGTCGGACCGGATGGATTTACGCATTCTTTCCACACTGCACAAGTCAACGCCCAGCCCAACAATCACAATGGCTCCTCCTGAAGAAAATTGATTTTTACGAAGGTTATACCATAAAAAAGGGGCTCCGGCAAAACCGGAACCCCTTAACCTCAGTTTGGTGGGTGGTACAGGACTCGAACCTGTGACCTCTTCCGCGTCAAGGAAGCGTTCTTCCTCTGAACTAACCACCCAACAGAAAGGAATTCTACAGAAACTGAGGCTATTTGTCAATAAGTCATGGC
>JAGPEN010000009.1 GCA_018057035.1 Aminivibrio sp.
CCCACATCCTTCCCGGAGAGGGCTGGGAGGGATATTTCCGCCCCGGGGATGTTGACGCCCTTCGTGTCTCCCAGGAGTCCGCCGACGATCACCCTGCAGACCACGTCCCCGGCGGAGATTTCCTCCACCTTCAGATGGAGCGTTCCATCGTCAATGAAGATCTCCTGCCCGGGGACCACTTCTCCGGGCAGGGCATCGTAGTGCACTGTCACCATGGAGGCGCTTCCGACAACCGGCCGCGTGGTCAGGGTCAGGGTGCTCCCCTGCTCGAGGCTCACCGTTCCCCCCTCCACCTTCCCCGTCCGTATTTCCGGTCCCTTGGTGTCAAGAAGGCACGCGATGGGCACCTTCAGGTCCCGTTCCACCGCCCGCACGAGGTTCAGCATCTCGAGATGCCCTTCGTAGGCGCCGTGGCTGAAATTGAACCGGGCCACGTTCATTCCTGCCTTCGCCATGCTCACGAGGGTTTCGTACTGAGAGCAGGCGGGGCCTATAGTGCAGACTATTTTTACCTTGGTCATTCCTCAAACCTCCTTCTCTCCCGGTGTCCCCGACGGGCTGTTTCCCGATTCCGTGTACGATTCTACCCTATCTGGAACATTTCTCCCGGAAGAACCTCCTCGACGGCCGCGGTTATGGGAGCCCCCGGATCGACCCGGACATCCTGGAGAAGCATGGTCACTGAATAATCGTCATTGCGGATCTCGAAGAGCACAGGCGACTTTCCGGGGTAGGTCTTGAGGGCACGGAACAGGTCCTTCACGGAAACGTTCTTCAGAGAATCCTCGAAGACCGACACCCGGACGTAGGGAGGGCTCCCCCGCTCTCCCGCCTCTTCCACGGGGAAAACCGACCTGGCTATGACGCTTGTTTCTCCCCGCTCCTCAGGAAATCCCGAGACGAAACAGACCTGCCCGGTGGAGATTTTTCCCCGAAGAGAAGCCCATGTCTTCGGGAAACAGACCGCCTCCACCCGGGATTCTCCGTCCTCCAGTTCAATTATCCCCATAGGGTCCCCGTTTTTCGTCGTTCGTTCCCTGACGGCAAGCACCATCCCTCCCACGAGGGGGGGATTCTTTTTCCCTTTCCACTGTTTCAGGTCGGCAATTGCACAGTTGCTGAAGGCACGGACCTTCGCCTCGTGCTGTTCGAAGGGGTGCCCGGAAATATAGAGCCCGGTGGCTTCTTTTTCCAGCTCCAGCCGTTCGTGGAGGGAAAAATCCTCCACCTCGGGCAGGTCAGGCCCTCCTTCGTCCGTCTCCTCCGGCATCAGTTCGAAGAGGGAGCACTGGTTTCCGTCGGCGCATTTCTTTGAAGCCGCGGATACGAGATCCGGCAAGCCCTCCAGGAGCTGCCTGCGGTTATCGTTCAGGCTGTCGAAGGCCCCCGCCCGGATCAGGTTTTCCACCACCGACTTGTTCACCACCCGAAGGTCCACCCTGCAGAGAAAGTCCCAGAGGGACGCGAAGGGGCCGCCCTCGTTCCGCGCGGCGAGGATGGCCTCCACTGCCGTATGGCCTGACTTGGAGACAGCGCCGAGACCGAAGCGGATCACGTCGCCGACAGCCGTGAAGCTGGCCATGGAGGTGTTCACGTCGGGTGGAAGCACCTTTATCCCCGAGTTCCTCACTTCCCTGACATAGGCTGCAAGATCCTCTTTCTTGGACCCTATCTGGCTTGACAGATAGGCGGCCATGAATTCCGGCCTGTAGTTGGCCTTCAGCCAGGCCGTCTGGTAGGTGATCAGGGCGTAGGCGGCGCTGTGGGACTTGTTGAAGCCGTATCCGGCGAACTCCTGGATGATGTTGAAAATGTTTTCCGCCGTTTTCCCGTCGATGCCCCGCTCTTTCGCTCCCTCGACGAACTTGGCCCTCTGCTGCTCCATCACGTCGGCTTTCTTTTTGCCCATGGCCCGCCTGAGGAGGTCGGCCTCTCCCAGGGAGTAGCCCGCCAGGATGGCGGCGCACTGCATGACCTGCTCCTGGTAGAGCACCACCCCGTAGGTCTCCTTCAGGACATCCTCGAGAAGGGGATGGAGGTACTCCACCCTCGCCCTCCCGTGCTTGCACTGGATGTACTGGTCCACCATGCCGCTGCCGAGGGGGCCCGGACGGTACATGGCAAGGACGGCGATGAGGTCCTCGAAGCAGTCCACCCTCAGTTTTTTGAGAAGCTGCCGCATTCCCGACGATTCAAGCTGGAACACGCCGAGGGTGTCGGCCTTCTGGAGCATTTCGTAGGAGGGCTGGTCGTCCAGGGGGATGTGTTCCATGTCGGGGACGGGCTTCCCGCTGAGCGAAATGTTCTGCAGCGCCTCCTCGATCACGGAAAGGGTCCTGAGGCCGAGGAAGTCCATCTTGACGAGGCCCAGTTTTTCAATGGGCTCCATGGGGTACTGGGTGACGATCTGCCCGTCGCCGATCTTTCTCACCGGAACGAGGTCCGTCACCGGCATGGGTGTGATGACCACCCCGGCGGCATGCTGGGAGCAGTGCCTGGCGAGGCCCTCGATGTTGGAGGCGATATCGAGGACCCTGGCCACCATGGGATTGTTCTTTTTCATATCGGCCAGTTCGGGAACCTGTTCCACGGCCTCGCCGATGGAATGGACCCCCATGGGAGGAATGAGCCGTGTGATGGCGTTCACGTCCCGGACCGCCATTCCCAGGACCCTTCCCACGTCCGTCACGGCGGCCCGGCTTTTCATCCGGCCGAAGGTGACGATCTGGGAAACCCTGTCGTGGCCGTAATGTTCCGAGATGTAGTGGAGAAGTTCATCCCGTCCCTTGTCCGACACGTCGGTGTCGATATCGGGCATGCTGATACGTTCAGGGTTCAGGAAGCGTTCGAAGAGAAGGTTGTAGCGTATGGGGTCCAGTTCGGTGATCTTCAGGCTCCACGCCACGAGGGACCCTGCCGCCGAACCCCTTCCGGGGCCTATGGGAATTCCCAGCTTCTTCGCGGCGCCGATGATCCCGGCCACGATGAGGAAGTAGCCGGCGAAACCCATGGAGTTGATGACGCCGAGCTCGTACTCAAGCCGTTTTGCGTACTCTTCAGGTATATTGCCTTTCATGCGCTCCGCAAGGCCCTGGCGGGCCTCCTTTTCGAGATTGCTCTCCAGGGTTTCCCCTTCGGGAAGCCGGAGGTTCGGGAGCTTGTAATCCCTCTCCCCAAGGGGAAGGCGGACATTGCACCGTTCGGCGATGGCCACGGTGTTGTCCAGAGCGTCGGGCAGCTCGGCTCCGAAGAGCATGTCCATTTCCTCCGGTGAGCGGAAGTAGAAATCATTGCTCGAGAAGGACATCCGGTTTTCATCCTCAAGACTGCTCTTCGTCTGGACGCAGAGGAGGATTTCATGCCAGTCGTAATCGTCCTTCGAGAGGTAATGGGCGTCATTTGTGGCTATGATGGGGAAACCGTGCTCCCTGGCCATGCGGACGATGGTCCTGTTCACGACGGCCTGCT
Organism: Aminivibrio sp.; assembly: GCA_018057035.1. The sequence goes on from JAGPEN010000009.1 coordinate 3,469, forward strand.
CTGGAATGGCGTTGTACATGATCTCCAGGAAGAAATTATCCTTCCCCATGATGTCCCGGTAGAGCACAGCCCGGTCGAGGGCCTCCTTCTCCCTGCCCTCGAGAATGAGGGCGGGAATCTCCCCTGCAAGACAGGCAGAGGAAGCGATAAGTCCCGATTTATACCTGGACAGGAGGGAATGGTCTATCCTCGGTTTTCCGTAAAATCCGTCGGTATTGGCTATGGACGTAAGCTTCACCAGGTTGTGGTACCCTTCGTCGTTTTCCGCAAGGAGGATGAGATGGTGGTTCCTGTTTCTCTTGTCCCTGGTGGTGTGCCCCTCGGGATCCACGTAGACCTCGCAGCCGATGACTGGCTTGATGCCTGCGGTCAGGCATTTATCGTAAAATTCCACGGCGCCGTACATGGCGCCGTGGTCGGTCATGGCGACGGCGGGCATTCCGTACTCCACGGCCCTGGCGGCGAGCTGGTCGCACCGTATGGCCCCGTCGAGGAGGCTGTATTCAGTATGGACGTGAAGATGAACAAATTGTCGGGCCATTGTTGACGCTCCTTGTGGAATGATCGGTCAGAATGCCGGAAAGGCTCGTAACACCGGGGAAGGATCACTCTCCCGGGGGAACCATTTCTTCGGGAATGTCCCCTTCCCTGTCCTCTCTCTTCACGAGGACCACTTCCCCCCCGCCCCATTTGAGGACTTCATTCACCAGTCCTTCGAAAGGGATTTCCGTATCCTCCGGTTCGCTCCCTGCAGCAGGAGAGAGAACGGGTCTGCCGGGAGGCGGTGCGGGGGTGGGGCTTTTGTTTTCATCCCGGGAAGGCTCTTCTTCCCGGGGTATCCGAAAAAGGGGGATGGTCGGGCCGGGATTCTGCCATTCAACCTCTTCACCGGCGCCGTTCCCTCCTCCCGTACATTTTTTCTCCCGTCCGCCCATCTTCAGGATCACGGAAATATCCTCGCCGAAGTATTCCGCAGCCCTCGAAGCGAGGGAATAAGCGTTGCGCTCTACGGAGAGCACCTCAAAGCAGTAGGGCGAATCCTCCGGAAAAAGAACGGAAATGGTGCGGTTTTCAAGGGAAACGGATGTTCCGGCCAGGGCGGAGTACAACAGCAGGTCCCTGGCGAAGAGCATTTTTTCGAATCCCGGCCAATGTTCCGGAAGCAGGGGGACCGGCTCATGGGTGCGGGTGGGAACTCCGGCGGCAACATTTTCCTTTTCTGAAGGAGGTTCCGGATCCTTTCTGCGGAACCGGTCGGATGGAACGGCATTGACTGATGGCTCCCGGACGGGCGCCGACGCTACATGAACAGGCTCTTCGGCCGGCTCCAGACTCCGCGGGCGGAGTTCCCCTTCGAGCCTGGAAGGGACTGTCCTTTCCTCCGCGGGTATCCGCAGGGATTCGAGAATCTTCGCCGCGAGAAGGCCGGAGAGAACGTCGGACCGGAGACCGGTCCTGACCTGGGGGATGAGCCTGGAGCAGAAGAGCATCATGCCGGAAAGCTCGTCCGCGGACCACTTCGGTCCTTCCTCTTCCAGAAAGGAGGCTTCAGCCGGAGAAAGGGACAGGGAGGCCAGGACGTCCTTTCCCCATTTCCTGAAGACCCACATGTTCCGGAACAGAAGAAAGAGCCCTTCCACGACCCTCTGCGGAGAGGCCCCCTTGAGGAACATCTCTTCCAGCAGAAGAAAGGGCTGCACCGAGTCTTTTCGCGCCGAGGCGACCCATCGTTCAAGATCGGACATGGTGCCGCCGCCGAGAAGCCTGTCCACTGCACCTGCGGATAGTTCGCCCCCTCCGAGGGAGAGGGCCTGCTCCATCATGGAGAGAGCATCCCTGAGGGCTCCGTCGGACTGGCGGGCAATCTCCCGGACGGCGTCCTCTTCCCAGGGAACATTCTCCCTCTCCGCGACCTCGACGAGGCGTGAACCTATAACCTGGGGCGTGATCCTCCGGAAGGGGATGTGCTGGCACCGGGAACGGATGGTCACGGGGACCTTCGACGGTTCCGTGGTGGCCAGGATGAAAGACACGAAGGAAGGAGGCTCTTCCAGGGTCTTGAGCAGGGCGTTGAAGGCCGATATGGAGAGCATGTGCACTTCGTCGATGATGTACACTTTCCACTTGGAGGAAAAGGGAGAAAGGGACACGTGGCTTTTCAGCTCCCGGATTTCCTCAACGCCGTTGTTTGAAGCGCCGTCGATCTCAACCACGTCGAGGCTTTCTCCCGCAGTTATGGAGACGCAGCTTGAGCACTCGCCGCAGGGCTCGTAGCCGTCTTTCAGGTTTTGGCAGTTCAGGGCCTTGGCGAGGAGCCTCGCCAGGGAAGTCTTGCCGCACCCCCTGGGGCCGGAAAAAAGATAGGCGTGTCCCACATGGTTTCTCTGGAGAGCCTTTTTCAGGACGTCAACGGCCATGTCCTGCCCGGCAACCTCCTCAAAGGTCCGGGGCCTGTACCGTCTGTAAAGCGATATCGTCATCGGGCGTCCTCCTCTATCCGGGAAAATCATGGGGCTACGGCCGAAGCAGAAACATTGCCGACCGGGGAAAAACACCGGGCGGCTCTGGAAACCCATGCTATTCTACATCAAAATCAATGGAGATATTTCGCTCCCGGGTGTTTGTTTCGGGCTTCCCCAAGGGACCGCACCAGGGACTCCCGGAACGATTCAAGAGTCTCGGCATTTTTTGGCAAGGGTTCCCTGGCGATAATCGAGGGGCCTACGCGGAGGGCATTCTTCCCGTCGAGGGAGATGATCTGGATTTCGTAAGGCGCTGTTTCCATCTGGAGCAGGTCGTCAATTTTTTCCGCGGCTGCGGCAGCGGCGGCACGGCCTTCGCCGCTTTCCGGGAGCGACCAGACAGGATCGCCGTCCAGAAGCAGCACCGTTTTACCCTCTCTGGATTCCACCGACGGACGGAGAAGGTTCAGGGCTTTTTTCCTCCGGATGGGAACATTCTTCTCCCTGGCAGTCTGGAGAATATAGGCCACCCGTTCGGATAATTCGGGATGGGTCATGAAGACGCCGGGGTCTACGTAGGGGCGCTTCATCTGGTCGTAGATCATGGCTTCAAGGGAGGTTACCATCGCCGCAGGCGGAAAGCCCGCCTCCACAAGGATGCGGAATCCTTCCTTGTCGGCCTCCCGCTCAAGATCCCTGCTGTAGGAATTGGTCACCGCAATCTGGGCGAGGTTGGTGAGAATCATGGGACCCGCGCTTCCCTGGGAAGCGATTATCAGTACGAGGGCAGCCAGGTTGATCTTCGATGCCCGTGCCGTCTGGATAATGACGTGGCGCCTGTCGGCGTGGATGAGTTCGTGGGCGAGAATGGCGGCCACCTCCGCATCCGTTCGGAGGAATTCCAGCATGCCCGTGGTGAAGTAGACAATGCCCCCGGGAAGGCTGAAGGCGTTGACCATTTTCTCGCGGACGATCCTGACCTCGTAGGGAAGAGGACGCGAAAGGTGGGGAATAAAGCGGCCGAGCAGCATGGAAAGTCGTGCGCTCAGGGCGGGGTCGGCTACCCGCTCCCACTGTTTTTCCACGTCGGCAGCAACTTTCTCGCCGAGGGCGATTTCCTTCTTCATGGTGTCCTGTGAAGCAGAGAGGGGAAGAGCGGTCAGAAAGAACATGAAAAAAAACAGAATGCCGGCGGTTCTCCTGCGAAATTTCATGGGCAATTCCTCTAGAACGACCCTCCTGACTTGTAGTAGCCGTGGACGGCCTTCTTTCCCCGGTTCAGCCTGAGCATTTCCTTTCTCAGGTCTGCCACGTGCTCTTCAAGGAGGTTCTGAACTTCCTGCTCCTGTTCAAGCACACTGCCCGCCACGTCGCGGATGACCGCCAGGGAGGCCTTCAGGTCATCCGTCCCGACGGCCCCCAGGAGGGATGCGACTTTTTCCCAGAACACCGGACCGTCCCTGCCCTCGGAAAGGCCAAGGCCCGTACAGATGGTGTTCCATCCCTCCTGCACCAGCTCCTGCCGGGAGATCACGTCCTGTTTCTCGACGAGAATAGAGAGAAGACAATCCAGATTGCCCGACCTGACACACTCGCCCTCTTTCTGAACAAGGAGGGCGAGTTCGTTGTACAGGGCAAGTTCTGTGGATGCCAGGCTTGAAAGGTTCTCCCGGAAGTCATCCTGCAATGTTGAGCCCCCCCGCGGGCACTGCCTGGCGTTCCCTGGAAACATCGGCCGAGGGGATGCCCGGAATGTGGTGCTCCTGCTGTTGCTCTGCCGCCAGTTTGATGACGGCTTCCTCCCATGTTCCCTTGAGCTCCTCGAGCATCCCCCTGACGACGGAGACCTTTTCGGGTTCCTTGCGGACGTTGGCTTCCACGAGGAGAAAGTACATGAAGTCGTACAGCTTCATCAGTCCTTCCGCCACTTCTCCGCCGGTCTCCATGTTAAGGGTGACCATGAGCTCACGCAGGACATCCTGGGCTTTCTGAATGTTCCTGTTGGCTTCCTCCGTGTTGCCGGAGACAAGAGCGGTTTCAGCGTTCCTGCAGGCCTTCACGCCTATTTCGTAGGTTATGAGGAGAAGCTGTTCTCTTGAAGCGGTATTCACTCTGTTGGCGATGTATACTGCCTGGGCATTCTGGGCGTTCCTGGAGTCCATGAAAAATTCCTCCTTCCTCTCCCTCTGTTTCGGCCGGTGCCGGTGAAAACATTACCCCATCCGAAAAAAGGGACTTCAGGAGAGATGCTCAAGCTCCACGAGGGGGATGAAACCTTCCACGGCTTTTCTGTTTTGAATGCCCTTGCCCACGTGGGCGGCGCACTCCCAGGCGGAAGCCATGGCGAAGCGGATCGTTTCCTCGGTTGTCATCCCTTCTTCCCTTGCAACAACGAGCCCGGCGAGAAGGGCGTCACTGGCCGAAAAGATGGAGCGGACGCTTTTCCTGTCCGCCAGGGCAAGGTAGATACCGTCAGGAGAGAAAAAGACGTTGCCGTAGGTTCTGTAGGAGACGACCGCCCACTCCACTCCTTTCGCCTGGAATCCGGAGACCACGTCAATCAGGTTGTCCAGCGAGGTGAGAGACCGCCCCATGACTTTTGACATGAAGCGGTGGTCCGCTTTCACCACGGTGGGGCCGGCCTCGAGGGCTGCCATGAGAGGCGGCCCGGCAGCATCCACCAGGGTGGGTATTCCTTTTTCCCTGGCGAGGAGGACAAACTCGGCGAAGATATCCTCAGGAACGCCTGGAGGCAGCGATCCCCCCAGGATGACCATCCGCGTCCTCTGCAGAATCCTCCGGTAAACCTTCCTCAGGCGGTCCACGGCCTCAGGGCTGACGGCGGGACCGGCCTCGGAAATGCCGGTTTCAACGTGGCCCGTATCGTCGATGACATACACATTGGTCCGGGTCTCACCGGGAATATGGACGAAATCCGTGGTTATTCGGGAAGCCCGGAGGGCATTGCGGATATATTCTCCGTTGAATCCCGCGAGAAAGCCCATAGCCGCGGAGGTATATCCGAACTGGGCCAGGAGAGTCGAAACATTGATGCCTTTGCCGCCGGGGGAACGGCTGCTTTTTGTTGCCCGAAACCAGCCTCCGGGCCGGAATTCGGGTACCACGTACTCTTCGTCCACTGCAGGATTGAGGGTAACCGTCAGGATCATGCCTGTTCCTCCCAGGGCACAGGGTGTTCCCGGACCGGTCCGGGAACACCCTGAAAAATGTTATGACTTACTGCAGAAACGCCTTGGCAGCTGAGAGGTCCGCAATGGGAGCCATTTTCACGGTTTTCCCGGAGGCAAGCTCCACCATGGCGGGAAGAGAGGGGAGCCCGAGCTTCTCCACCATGCGGGCGTTCTTGTACCCATCCACGAGGGCGACCTTTTTCCCTGCGTTTCTTGCCAGGGATTCCACCTCGTCGGAGAGCTTCACCTGCTCCCTGTCAATGCTGGAGTAGAAAAAGGCGGTCACATGCTCGGGTTCCATGAGGACGGACCGGAGATGGACCTGCTCGTTAATGTAGGCTGAAGCGCTCATGGCGGCAATCGCTCCGTCGGATGCAGCGGTGATCACCTGGCGGAGTCCCTTGTCGCGAACGTCACCCGCAGCGAAGATTCCCTCCACGGACGTTTCCATGGCGTCGTTCGTCTTGATCCATCCGCCCTTGGCAGCTTCCACGAGTCCCCTTACGGGTTCATCGTGGGGGGACTGGCCGACGAACATGAACACGCCGGCCACGGGGAGGTTGGATACTTCGCCGGTCTTGATGTTCTTCAGGACAAGGTTCTCCACCATGCCGTCCCCTTCAATCTTTTCCACCACCGAGTTCCATACGGGAACGATCTTCGGGTTTGAGAGGGCCCGCTCAATGGCGGCGCGGTCGGCGCGGAACTCGTCCCTCCGGTGGATGATGTACACTTTCGAAGCGAAGTTGGTGAGATATTCTCCTTCCTCCACGGCGGTATTGCCCCCTCCGACGACGGCGATCTCTTCGCCCTCGAAAAAGGCCCCGTCGCACACGGCGCAGTAACTCACGCCCTGGCCGATATGCTCGGCCTCTCCCTCGCACCCGAGGCGGCGGAAATAGGCTCCTGTGGCTATGATGACAGCTTCCGCCTCTATCTCACCTTTATTTGTCACGATAATTTTCGCGCCGTCGCGGACTTCCACGGCGGACACGTCTACATCACGAAATTCTGTCTTGAACTTTTCCGCATGGCTCCTGAACATGGCCCCAAGTTCCGGGCCGGTGGCATGTTCCACGCCAGGCCAGTTTTCAATTTCCTCGGTGATGTTGATCTGTCCTCCGGGGACGCCCTTTTCAAGAAGCAGCACATCAAGGCCGGCCCTTCTGCCGTAGATGGCTGCCGAAAGGCCCGCAGGCCCTGCTCCGATGATGACAAGCTCCCTTTTTTCCATAACGAATCCACCCCTTCAGATGAGAAACGATAGTATCCTGCAGAATTATACACGAAGCCAGGAAACCGCGCGAGGTTTACAGGACATATCATGGAATATTCCGTTAAATACAAGGCTTGATGGAGCAATTCCAGTCAACTGTTCGCCCTGTTCGCCATCACCTATCTCGAACAGCAGCCGTCCACCGAGTCTGAGCTTCGCCGGCGCCCAGCGGAAGATCTCCCGGTACCAGCAAAGGCCGTCATCTCCCCCGTCGAGGGCCGAGAGAGGCTCTTTTCTCACTTCTCGGGGGAGGGCGGAAAGCCTGGAGGAGGGGATGTAGGGAGGATTGCTGACCACCAGGTCGAATTCTCCGTCCCGGGCAGGGATGTCCTCAGGGCTCCTTGAATGCCAGAGGAAACAGCGGGAAAGAAGGCCGTGCTTTTTCAGGTTTCTCCATGAGAGGCTGAGAGCCTGAGGATTGGCGTCAACAGCCACGCCGGAAAGGTCCGGACGTTCCGCGAGGAGAGCCAGGGCGATGCACCCGGACCCCGTGCCCCAATCCAGAAACCGCCCTGCGGGCGGAAGAAGGGAAAGGGCCTGTTCCACGAGAACTTCCGTGTCGGGCCGGGGGATGAGGACCCCGGGGGCAACATCAAGAGGACGGCCGTAAAACTCCCACGAACCAAGGAGGTACTGCAGAGGTTCCCCGCAGCATCTCAGTTCGGTCATCTCAAACAGCCGAAGGGCGGCGGCTTCTTCCAGCGGGAGGGAAGGATGAGCCGCGAGAAATGAACGGGAAATCCGGGCTGCCTCGGCAAGAAGGAGTTCCGCTTCCCTCGCCGGAGATTCTATGCCGGAGGCGCACAGCCTTTCGGCAGTCCGCCTCCGTGCTTCGGACAGGTTCATCAGTTCGCCTCTATGGTATGCAGCCTTTCCGTCTGGTCCGCAACGGTCATTGCCTCTATGAGATCGTAGAGATCGCCGTCAAGGTACTGGTCAAGCTTGTAGAGGGTCACGCCGATCCTGTGGTCGGTGATTCTGTTCTGGGAAAAATTGTAGGTCCGTATACGTTCGGAGCGGTCTCCCGTACCGATCTGGCCCCGCCGCTCCGACGCGAGTTCTTCGTGCTGTCTCCGAAGTTCGGCGTCATACAGCTTCGCCCTGAGGTAAGCCATCGCCTTCACCCTGTTTTTGAGCTGGGAGCGCTCATCCTGGCAGGTCACCACGATTCCCGTGGGTACGTGGGTTATCCGCACGGCGGAGTCGGTCATGTTCACGTACTGCCCGCCCGCACCGCTGGACCGGTAGGTGTCGATCTTCAGGTCTTCCGTGTTGATCTCCACGTCAACGTCCTCGGCCTCGGGAAGAACGGCCACCGTTGCGGTGGAGGTGTGAACCCGTCCTCCGGCCTCCGTGGCAGGAACCCGCTGAACCCTGTGAACTCCGCTGTCGAACTTGAGCTTGCTGTATACGCCGTTTCCGTCGATCCGGAAGATGATTTCCTTGTACCCTCCGATCCCCGTTTCGTTGTAGTCGAGAACCTCGGTCTTCCATCCTTCTCTCTCGGCGAAACGGGTATACATGCGGAAAAGGTCTGCGGCGAAAAGAGCGGCTTCCTCTCCTCCAGCCCCTCCGCGGATTTCCATGATAACGCTTTTCTCGTCGTTGGGGTCCTTCGGAAGCAGGAGGATCCTGATCTCCTGCTCCAGCTTTTCAAGAAGGGGCTCCTTTTCGGAAAGCTCGTCCCTGGCGAGCTCGGCCATGTCCTGGTCGGAGCCGTAGATGAGGCTCCGTGCCTCCTCTATGTCTGCGGCTGTTTTCCGGTATTCCCGATACTTCGCCACCACGGGTTCAAGGTGTGAATGCCGCCTGGCAAGGGACTGGAGCTCCTTCAGGTTGCTGTGGGTGGCGGGATCGGCCATTTTCGCTTCGATAGCCTCGAAATCCTTTTCAAAAGCCTCGAGTTTTCCCAGATAGTTCATTCAGGCTCCTCCGCTGGTGTAACCAGCTTTCGTCCAAGGGCCGTCTCGAGGGATGCAAGGGCCACCTCGATCTGCCGTTCGTCAGGCTCTCTTGTGGTGAGATACTGAAAGGACAGGGCCGGAGCCATGAGAACCCTGCCGGCAGGGCCCGCACATGACGCCCACTTGATGATTTCGTAGGAAATGCCCATCACCAGGGGCAGCAGGACGACCCTGCTGCCGATGCGCCAGAGGATGGAACCGGCCCCGGCGAGAGAGAACACCACGATGCTGACCGCAACGACGATGAGAAGGAAGGACGTTCCGCATCGGGGGTGGATCCTGGAGAAGTTCCGGACGTTTTCGGGCGTCATCACCGCTCCGGATTCGTAGGCATTGATGGTCTTGTGCTCGGCGCCGTGGTACCGGAACACCTGGCGTATTTCGCTCCACAGTCCGATCCCGGCGACATAGGCGATGAACACCACGCCCCGGAGACAGCCTTCCAGCACGTTCTTCCCGAGAGGGGTAAGCCCCCAGGCCTTCACCGCCAGGTCGGACAGCCACAGGGGGAGCGCGATGAAGAGCCCCACTACGGCAAATATGGCCACGGCGACGGTGATGAACATTTCTTTCGCGGTGATCTTCTCCTCCTCGCCCACGGCAATCTGGGCCGATTTGTCCAGGGCCCGGAATCCCACGGTCATCATCTCCACCATGGTGACCACCCCGCGGATGACGGGCAGCTTCCACGGCATGGATGACGTCCAGGAACGGTTGTTCCAGCTTTCGCTCTCGATCATTCCGTCAGGCTTCCTCACGGAAAGCCCCCACCGCGAAGGCCCCTTCATCAGGACCCCTTCGATCACCGCCTGTCCGCCTACGGGTATCCTTCTGTCCTCTGATCCTTCCGCAAGCAGCAGCAATAGAAACGCAAGCAGTCTTTTCATTTTCACCTCAGGAATTTTCCTCGTTTAAAAGCGCTTCAAGGGAAGCATAGGGTTTCCCGCAGGGATTCATCTCCCTGCATTCTCCGGAAATGACGCAGGAGGGCCCCGCCTTTTCGAAGAGAAGGGGGGCGGCCTGCCTGACCAGCCGGAGCATTTTCCTTGCCAGGTCCCGGATTTCCCACTGGGCCCGCCTGCACAGGCGAAGGGTGAAGAAATGATGCAGTTCCCTGGCGTTCATGGTCATGACGAGCCGGGTGCTCCATCCGTGGGGCAGAATGAAGCGGGCGTCCTCCCTGGGAATGCCTGCCTCAACCATTTCGGCATAAAAGCGGTGGGTCTCCACGGCCATTGCCCGGAACCGGTCTGAAAAGTCCGGGTTCGACGCGACGGAGGGGGGAAGAATGACATCGGGTTCCCCCATCTCCACGTATCTCTGGCTCTGCTGGCTGAATGACGCAATCCTGTGCCTCACGAGCTGATGGGATGCCACCCTGCTGAGCCCGTCCATGGCAAAGGTGAAGGATGCGTGTTCAAAGGGGGAATAGTGGCCGCTTTTCCAGAGGTGATGCAGCAGCTTCGCGCTTTTTTCGGGCGACTCGGCCTCGAGAAGGTCGGCGGCGGAGGCGTCGCTGTAGCAGATCCTTGCCGCTGCGGCGACCACGGCGTCCGGAGACGGCGTTGAGGCAATCAAAAGGACACGGCATGCCATGAAATCATTCTCCCCTTTCCGCTACGGGGCCGCCGGCGAGGGCGGATCCGAAATGAAAAAACAGCCAGCGTCGCATCACGATGCGGCTCCGGCTGAAAGCGGACTCTCAAAAAAAGGGGACCGCAGCCCCCTTCTCCCTACTGTTCGGAAGTCTCTCTCTGGCCGTAGTTGATGCCCTGATACTTCCTCTGGAACTTCTCGAGCCGTCCCGCCTCCGTCAGCACACGGCTGCCTTTCTTGCCTGTGTAGAAAGGATGGCATGAAGAGCAGACGCCAACCCGGATCTCCTTGTCGGTGGAGCGGGTTTCAAACGTATTGCCGCAGGCGCACGTCACCGTGCATTTCTCGTAGCGAGGGTGGATATCCTTTTTCATCTATGAGACACCTCCGAAGAAAATCGTGACCCGTAAATTGTCACCAAACAAACAGAAACTCTATCACAGGACGCTTTCCCATGCAAGAGTCATTTTTCCTTCCATTATTTGAAAACAGCGTCGAAAAAGGCTGTTCGTCAGATATGCATGACCCCGAGGCCGCACCGTTCGTGATGGGCGACCGCATGATACGCCGTGTCCCCCATGACGGCCACGGAAATCCACTTGGTGTTTCTGACGATGGCGATCTTCGCCCCGACGCTTGCCTCGAGCATTCCAACCACAAGGAAACCGTCGAGAGCTTCGAGAGCCGCGTGCATGAGAGCATGCATTTCGTTCCGTTTTTTCTCCACCACCCCGGCGTTCAGCGAAGCCCCCACCAGGGCCCTTGTAATTTTCTGCGGGAGATCTCCCGCAAGGCCCCCCACTTCCGTAGCGACCGATCTCCAGCCCATGGACGACAACTCTTTCTTGAAAACGCACTCAGTCTCGTTGCTTGTCGTCGCGGCAAGGAGAAGGGCAGCCCTTCCCACCTGGCTTTCGTCGTCGATCCGAATCTTGAGGTTCAGCTCGATTCCGGGCTGATCCCTCTCCCCTCCTCGGGAATTGATGTCCAGCGACAACGGCTCCTTTTCCCGGCCGTGAGATTGATGGGAAACCCGGGGGGTCACGTCTTCGGGATATCCTGCTCCCGCTTCCATTTCCACAGGTTCTTCCTCCAACTCTTCCTGGGGGGTGTTGAAAATTTTCTTCCAGATCACGAACATGCAGCTCCTCTCTGGTGAATTCTAGTACGCATTATAAAGGAACAGGAGAAAAGAGTCACTTCCCGGACCGTTTTTCCTGCCGGTGAAGGGAGACAGTTAAGAGAAAATACTGAAAAGGAAGATGAATTCCTTGTCCCCCGGCATTTTCCGGTCTATACTGAGAAGAGAAAGTTCCCTCCGGATGGGAATTCCAGTTTTTTTCCGGGCAGGAACCACCATTTTCATTATTTTCGCAAGGGGGCGCTTCCAGATGAAGAAACTGGTTTTTGCGGTCTTCACTGCCGTTGTTTTTTTTGTTGTCCCTGTCGAAACCGCTTTCGCCAGGACCTTCCTGTCAATCGCCACCGGAAGCACGGGGGGAACCTATTACCCCCTCGGAGGAGGGATCGCTGAAATCATCAGCAGGAATGTTCCTGAATTCCAGGTTACCTCCGAAACCGGCAATGCTTCGGCGGCAAACATCACCCTCATCGGAACCCGCCAGATCGAGATGGCCTTCGCCCAAAACGACATCGCGTACTGGGCGTCGAAGGGAATGGCTCCCTTCAAGGAGAGATTCGAGAACATACGCGTCGTGGCGTCCCTTTACCCGGAGCATGTCCACTGTATCACCCTGAAGGGAAGCGGTGTAGAGGACATAATGGACATTAGGGGCAAGAGAGTGTCCGTCGGAGCCCCCGGGTCGGGTGTCCTTGGGGATGTATCCGCCATCATGAAGATAGCGGAACTGCACTACGGGGACATGAGCACCGACTTCCTCGACTTCAACAGCACAACCCAGAGATTCAAGGACGGGCAACTCGACGTCGGTTTCGTCGTCGCCGGATACCCCACGTCCTCCATCATCGACCTTGCCGCCACCAATGATATCGATCTCGTAGGATTCAATGACGATTTCATGACACGGCTCACGGCGGAATACCCCTATTTCATCAAGGACGTCATCCCCGCCGGGACCTACAGGGGAATAGACCGCGACATCGTCACTCCTGCGGTGAACGCAATGCTCATCTGTGAAGCCGGCCTCCCCGACGACGTGGTCTACAGGTTCACAAAGGCCTTGTGGGAAAACATCTCTGATCTCCGTAAGGTCCACCCGAAAGCGGAATTCATCACCCTTGAAACGGCTCTCGACGGTGTTTCCGTTCCCGTCCACCCTGGAGCGGCCAGATTTTATACTGAAAAAGGAATGACCGTTCCGACGGTAAAATAGCCTGATCCGGAAAACCAGCATAAAAAAGGCGGCCCGTCAGGGCCGCCTTTTCTCTGTATAGGTTTTCATCGCTTCCAGCCAGGGTTCGACTGTCATCACGGGAGAAAGGCCGTTGAGCCAGTCGCTCCGACCGCCCCCCTTTGCGCTGAGCGAGGGGCTTTCCTTCAGGAGGGCGGAAAAATCGACGGAAACCTCTTTTCCCCCATAGAGGAGAAAAGAGCCTTCATTCTTTTCAGGCTCAGGGAGCAGCAGCAGCAGCACCCTCCCGGGATGGTCATCGGACCATTTTCTGGCTGCAGGCGCGGCCAGTTCTCTCGAAAAGCCGGGAAGGACTGCGGCAGAGACCGGCAGCCACCCGGCCGTAAAGTCCTCCGCAGGAAGGGAGACATAGTGAGAGGTTCTCTCCAGCAGCTTCCTCAGGGCCCCGTTTTCCTCCTGGAGCCCGCCGACGACCTGGAAAAGCTGGGGAAGCCTGCAGCCTATTCCCCGGACAAGCCTGCGGGATGCCTCGCTGTATTCCTGGCGGAGCGCCGCCCCGTCCACGGAAAACTTGAACTCCCAGTCCGGCGAGGTTCCCCTGAAAGCCGTGAGGAAGAGATTTCCCACCTCGCCGGTGGACGAAGCATGGCTCCCCGAACAGGCGATGGTGTCATACCCGGGAATGCGGACCACCCTGATGGTTTCGTCGGCGATCCTGCCCCAGTTCCCCTTGATTCCTGGAAGATTCTCCGCTTCTTCCTTCGAAAGCAGGACGGTTTCAACGGGAAGGTTCTCCGCAACAATCCTGTTGCCTTCCTTCTCCGCTTCGAAGAGCATATCCCAGCACAGCTCCCCTTCCCAGGTCAGGTACACCGATGTTTCGGCGCAGTCTACGGCAACCTTGAAAACCCGGAGCCCCGGGTGTGCCTTCTCGAGAGCCCTTGATAGTATGTGCTCCCCTGTGTGCATTCTCGAAAGGAGACGATGCCGCTCAAGGTCAGCTTCTCCTTCCACTTCCATTCCTGCGGCAGGGGAACCTTTTTCCGCCTTTCCCGAGACTGCCACTCCTCCATCCTTTTTTTCCGTGTCGTCGATGCGGAACCGGAAATCCTCCGTCCAGAGAATCCCCGAGTCACCTGGCTGGCCTCCGCCTGCAGGATGAAGCTCTCCGCCGGAGAGGAGAAGGGTAAATTTCTTCTTTTTTTCGTCCGATGCAAGGATATCCAGAATGGTCGTCCTGAAGCTCACGGTAACCGCCCCTTTCCCACCGATGTGAAAATAACACAAAGCCGGGATAAATCCCGGCTTTCGATTTTTCTATGGCGCGCCTGTGGCGATTCGAACGCCAGACCCTCGGCTCCGGAGGCCGATACTCTATCCGCTGAGCTACAGGCGCATTGGGTGCCCCGAAAGGCGAAGATTATTCTACCCTCGAACGGAGGAACCGTCAAGGCTCACAGAGTTGTCTGGCTTTTTATAAGTAGATATTAATACCTGCCGCTAAATTCACTATGGCCGAGGGCCTGAAATTTTCCACCCTTCCGAAAAGGTCACCCGCACATTTCAGGGAGATATGCCAATGAAACAGAATGAAACCTAAATCCGCACCCTGAAAAATAAAAAAACCTCTCTGGACTGTTCGGAGAACAGTGTTAAGGTAGTGTTTGCGACGACACGACCCTTCACCAGAGAGGTGCGATCATTATGACGGAAAAGGCGA
>JAGPEN010000010.1 GCA_018057035.1 Aminivibrio sp.
TCCTCGGTCTCCGGAAGGCGGACCGGAAAGGCGGACATGCTTCCTGCGGCAATGCGGACATCTTTCAGAATTCCTTCCTCCAGGACGGCGGAACAGGCGACCGATATCCTGGAAAGTGTCAGGGCCGCCCTCGACCCCCGCTTGTAAAACGCCTGCCGCAGAGATGCCGGGGGAAGGGGAAGAGACACGCCGCAGAGTATTTCATCCTTTTTCATGACCGTCTGCCTGTAGCCGGCAAAGAAGTCCTCCATGGGAACCCGCCGTTCTCCGCGGACGCTCCCCAGGATAACCGACGCTCCGAGAACCAGCAGAGGGACGGGAAGGTCGGCGGCTCCCGAGGCGGAGGCAAGGTTGCCTCCCAGGGTCGCCCTGTTCTGCACCGCCCGGGCCCCGCTCAGTTCCGCCGCCCGGGCAAGGGCGGGAAAAAGGGAGAGAACGTCGGGATGTTCCATGATCATGCTGTCGCTGGCACAGGAACCTGCGAACAGCCCGCCGTTCCTGCGGGCGATGGTTTTGAGCTCCTCCACACGGGAAAGGTCGAGGACTTTTTTCACCTCAATTTTCCCGTTCTTCAGATCGGGGTAGAAATCGGTCGTTCCGGCAAGGAAGGCAATGTCATCGCCGTATTCCGCCCGCAGTTCCAGTGCTTCATCGAGAGATGAAGGCTGGAAAAAGGATTTCCTTTCCTCTTCGGAAAACTCCGGCGGATAATCGCACACCGGTCCGGCGAAGGGTGGAATGTTCTCTCCGTACCCCAAGTCCGCAGCCTTTTCCACTGCCCTGATGATTTTCTCGTAGCCGGTGCAGCGGCACAGGTTTCCGGCCAGGCCGGTTCTGATCGCAGTGCGGTCGGGGTGAGGATCCCGGGCGAGAAGAGCCCTGGAGGCCATCACCATTCCGGGGATGCAGAAACCGCACTGTACGGCTCCCTCCTCGGCATAGGCCTTCTGGAGCATGTCCGGGTTCTCCGGGGAGCCCAATCCTTCCGCAGTGAGAACGGTCCGCCCGTGGACCTGCATGGCAGGAATCATGCATGAATTGACAAGCTCCCCGTCAAGAAGGACGGCGCAGGCGCCGCACTCCCCCTCCCCGCATCCTTCCTTTGCGCCGGTGAGTCCCAGCCTCCTCAATATATCGAGAAGACGATCCAGGGGACGGGCATCCAGCACCCGGATCGTCCCGTTGATGACACAGGTAATTTTCATTGTTCTCCTGCCTTCCGTTCCTGCTTTTTTTCCTTGAGAAGGGAATGAAGATATTCCCCTGTCACCGGTATCCCCTCGGGAAAGACTCCCGCGGCGTGTTCGACGGCTGCGACAAGGGCCGGCGCACCGGAGTCCATGGGAAGTTCCCCTAGTCCCTTCGCTCCGTAGGGACCCCATGAGAAGGGCACTTCCTGGAGATCCACGAAAAAATCCGGCGTGTCGAGGGCCGTCGGGATCAGGTACTGGTTGAGGTGCGCCGTGGTATAGCTCCCGTTTTTCATCCCCACGTCCTCGAGGTAGGCGTAGCCGAACGCCTGGAGGGATCCCCCTTCGATCTGCCCTGTGGCAAGGACCGGAGAAATCGCCCTTCCCAGCTCGGCTGAAACAAAGGCCTTCCGGGGTGCAATTTCGAAGGTATCCATGTCCACCTCGACCTCCACCACGTTGGCGATCCAGGCGTAGGCCTTGTAAGCGTCCCCGGTGTAGGTTGCCTCATCCCATGAGAAGCCCGGAACCGGCCGATACCGCGCCGTCGCCGAAAGAATTCCGGGGAAGAAGGCAAGCCGCTTCGCCATGTCGAAGAAAGGGATCCGGTCATTTTTGCCTGCCGTAAAAGCTCCATTTTCAAAGGAAAAACTCTTCCCGGCAAACTCTTCAAGTTCAGCCGCTTTTTCCGCCATTTGTTTCACCAGGGACAGGCAGGCATCCTGGACCGTTTTTCCCACGTACATAGTCGTCCTGGAGGCGACCGTGGGGCCGCTGTTGGGAACCACCGACGTATCGGGAACATGGTGGACGACGCTCGCGAGGTCGAGGCCGAGGGTCTCCGCCGCGATCATGGGCAGGACGGTGGATGCCCCCTGGCCCATTTCAACGCTGCTCACCAGCACCTCCACCCTCCCTGTCCCCGCCACCCGGACGGATGCTGAACCATTGATATTTTCCTCACCGCTTCCGGTGAAACCGCCGCCGTGAAGACCGAGAGAGATGCCTATCCCCTTCCTGAGAAATGGATTCCTTCTGTTTTCTTCGGCGAACAGGCGTCGTTTTTCCCGGTAGCCGGACATTTCAACCACTTTGTCCAGAACGAGCTCCGCCGACATCCCTTCTCCGAGGACCTGCCCGTAGGGAAAGGAAGATCCGTTTTTCAAAAGGTTTTTCTTCCTGAGATCCAGGGGGTCCATTCCGAGGACATCCGCAATCCTGTCCATGTGCCGTTCAATGGCGAAATTGCTTTGAGGAACCCCGAATCCCCTGTAGGCTCCGTTGGGAGGCGTGTTTGTGGCGACCGCCCGGGCCCTGACCGAAACGTCGGGAATGAAATAGCACCCGGTGGCGTGAAGTATGGAGCGGGAGAGAACCACCTTGCTCATGGTGGTGAAGGCGCCCCCGTCAAGGACGATGTCGATTTCCGCCGCAACCAGAGTTCCGTCCTTTTTGACCCCCGTCCGGTGCCTGATGACCGACGGGTGGCGCTTCGTGGTGCACAAAAGGTCTTCTTTCCTGTCATAGACCATTTTCACCGGCCGCCCGCTCTTCAGGGCGAGAAGGGCCGCATGCAGTCCGAGGATGGACGGATAGTCCTCTTTTCCCCCGAAGCCCCCCCCTGTCACAGACTGGCGTACCCTGACCTTTTCGGTGGGGAGCCCCAGTCCTTTGACCAGGGCTGAATGAACGTAATAAGGACACTGCATGGAACCTATGACCTCAAGGGATCCGTCCTCCCCCGGAAGGGCAGCCATGCCCTGGGGTTCGAGATAGACGTGCTCCTGGTGTTTGGTCCTGTAGGTTCCCTCCACTATTACATCCGCTGAGGAAAAGGCCTCCGCGGCATTCCCAGAAGCGACCGAATACTCGTCCATAACGTTGTTTTCGCCCCAGATGACCTGCGAGCAGGCGATTGAGTCCTCTACGGTGAGGACGGGGGGCAGTTCCTCAACGTCCACAGTAACTGCGGCAAGAGCCTCCCGGAGCGTTTCCTTATCCGGAGCCGCTATCAGGGCAACCGCCTGTGACGGGAAGGAGACAAAGGGATCGGCCAATGCGGGGTAATCGTCCCGGATCATGGAAACCGCGTTGATTCCCGGTATGTCCCGTGCCGTGACCAGGACGACCCGGCTCCAGTCAAAAGAGGGATTCATTCGGATTTCCCGTATTCTCCCCCTGGGTACCTGTGCCCGCACCGTTCCGCCGACCCAGCACCCGTCGATGGTCAGGTCATCCAGGAACTGTGTACTTCCGCACGCTTTTGCCAGGCCATCGGTTCTCGGAAGGGGAGAACCTACTAGGGCCGTTTTCTGGTCCAACCGGCGCTCCTCCTTCCTATTTCAGTCCTGACCGGGCGTTTCTGGCCATCACGTTTCTCATGTACAGGCCGCGGATGTCCTCTATGGAGGAATACTCGGAAGAATCCATCCACTCTCCGATTTCCCGGGCCACCTTTCCGTATATTTCCGGTCCGTGCTGTATGGCCGCGGAACAGATCTGCACCAGGGATGCCCCGGCCATGAGGAACTGAAGGGCATCCCTGCCGCTGGAAATGCCTCCCACGCCGATTACGGGCTTCGGCTGGACCGATGCTATCTGGTAGACGATGCGGAGGGCGATGGGGCGGATAGGGGGCCCCGAAAGCCATCCCTGGCCGTAGGTCGACCCGAGTGGGGGCTTCGGCGTGTCAATGTCAAAATCCAGGGCGGGTCCGAAGGAGTTGATGGCCACGAAACCATCCACAATTTCCGCCGCTCTCACCGCCAGCTCCTCGATATCCGGTGTGTTGGGAGATATTTTCATCCAGACAGGAACGGATACAGCCTCCCGGAGGGCCCTGGCCACGTCGAGGAGGGGATCGAGGGATTTCCCCGTATAGTGGGTGGAAAACTCGATGATGTCGGGCCCGACTTCTTTTTCCAGCAGCCTGCCGAGAGTCCGCACATCGTCCGGCGTGTAGCCGATGGAGGCGATGAGGGGAACTCCGGCCCGTTTGACCTCCCGGTAGGCTTCCAGGTACTCCTCCACCGGCGTCTCGGCCCAAGTTTCGCAATTGAGCAAACCGCCGCAGGATGCCTTCCGTATGGTGGGCCTCGGGTCCTTCGCGGGAACCATGGAGACCGTTTTTGTCACGATTCCTCCGGCTCCGCCCACCACAGCCTCCCGCAGCCTAACCGCCGTTCCCACATTCGGCCCTGCGGCTGTCAGCACCGGATTTGAAAAAAAGACATCATGGACACGAGAAGAAAGATCAGCCATTAGTAAGCCTCCCTGAACTCACAAATTTCGAAAATGGAGCGACAGCGCTGACGCGGCCCTTTTGGCCCGGAACCGGAGAGAGTCCATATCGTGACCGGGGAACTCTCCCTTCCGCCAGAGAATTTTTCCGTTGACCGCGGTGAGATGGACTTTCCCGCCCTTTGCCCCGAACAGGAGATGCCCGAGAAGGTTTTCCTCCGAAACGGGAGAGAGGGGAATGTAATCGAGAACAGCGATATCCGCCGAAGCTCCAGGCCGGAATCCCGTCCGGACCGGAAGGCGTCTCTGAAGAACTTTGTACGGAAAGCGGAACATCATGTCCGCCATCCTGGAATAGGGTTCTCCTCCCCCCGCTCCGAGGAGCAGGTATGAGCGGAGAGCGGCCACCATATCTCCCGACATCCCGTCCGTCCCCAGGAGATGGCCGGGAAGCCTGTCCCTGTCGGGCTTCCCGACCCTGTTGTTGGCGTTGGATTCAGGATTCAGGACAACCACGGGCTTGATCTCCCCGAGGAGGGAATAATCCTTCTCAGAGAGATGGACACAATGGATCAGGAAACTGTCTCCGTCCAGAAGACCAAAGGAGTTCAGGCGGTCCACCGGCCCCTCGTACCCCTGTTCCCGGCAGAAGGCGAGATCCTCCGGAGCTTCCCCGCAATGAACATGAACCGGCATTTCCGCCGGTTTTTCCGACGAAATGAAGGCCAGGGTCTCCTCCGAAAGGGTCAGGTTGGCGTGGAGCCCGAACATCCCCCCAAGGAAGGGGTCGCTGCGGTGCTTTTCCCAGAAGGAAACATTTTCCGCTACCTGGCGCTTCATTGCCTCTTTCCCCTGCCGGTCGGATGTCTCCAGGCAGAGCACCGCCCGGATCCCCGCATGGGAAACGGATTCCGCGGCCGCGTCGAGGCTTCCCCTGTCAAGGTTCATGGAGGCATGATGGTCAAAAATAGAGGTCACCCCGAAGGAAAGGGAATCCAGAGCTCCCATGAGCACTGAATAATAGAGCGACTCCTCGTCGATTACCCTGTCCAGGCGCCACCAGAGATTTTCGAGAATCTCGGGAAAGGTCTCCGTCGGACCTGCGGGGGAAATTCCCGGGGCGAAGAAAGAGTACAGGTGGTGGTGGAAATTGACGAGTCCCGGAAGAATCAGCCGCCCTTCCACGTCGAAGAAGGGGATGCCGTCTCTCCGGACGGTCTCCCAGGGACCGATCTCCACCACTCTTCCGTCGGAGACAAGCAGGGCTCCGTCTTCGAGAAAGAGCCCCGCACCGTCGGCCACGACACCCCGTCCGATGACAAAGTCAGGATTATCGCCGAATTTCCCGGTCATTTGAAACCCTTGATCGACGCAAGGACCTTCTCGGGAGTCAGCGGAAGGTCATAGATTCTCCTGCCCGTGGCGTCGAAAATGGCATTGGCAATGGCCGGAGCCGGTCCGTTGATCCCTATCTCCGAAATGGATTTAGCGCCGTAGGGACCCGTTGGCTCGTCCGATTCCGCCAGGATGGTCTTCATCACCGGCATGTCCAGGGTACCGAAAATCTTGTAGTCCCAGAAGGAGTTGTTCGTCATCTTCCCACGCGGGTCGAAGAGATACTGTTCCGTGAGGGCATAGCTGATGCCGTTCATGGTGGCCCCTTCGATCTGCCCCTCGGTGAGGACAGGGTTGATCGCCCTCCCGCAGTCTCCGGCTGAGACGAACTTCACCAGGCGGACCTTTCCCGTTTCCAGGTCCACGTCCACCTCGGCGAAGTGAGCCATAAAGGGCGCCGGCGATTCATCTCCCGTGTAGGAGGCGCCGGCCTGGATCTGGAACTGGTCGTGGCTGTACAGGGTGAAGCAGGCAATTTTGGAAAAGGACGCTTCCTCCCCAGTCTGCCTGTTCACCACGACCCCTCCGTCGCCGAGAAAGAGCGATTCGGCGGGTGCGCCCATGAGGACAGAGGCCGCGGACATGATCTGGTCCCTGATCTTCCCGGCGCAGCGGAGCACCGCCTGGCCCGAGACGTAGGTTGTGGAGGAAGCGTAGGCGCCGGTGTCGAAGGGGGTAAGGTCCGTGTCGGAGGAAAGGATGAGAATCATTTCCACGGGTACCTTCAGCGTTTCCGCGGCAATCTGGCTGAGGATGGTGTCGGACCCCGTTCCTATATCAGTGGCACCGACATACAGGTTGAAGGAGCCGTCGTCGTTCATCTTCATGGACGCGCTTCCCATGTCCACCTTCGGGATACCGGAACCCTGCATGGAAACGGCGGCGCCGACACCCTTGACCCATGAGCCGGAGGTTATCCTCTTTCCCCGGAGCCGGCTCCAGCCTATCTCTTCTGCTCCGCGGTCCAGGCACTCGGACAGCCTGCACGACTTGATGATCTGGCTGACCCCCTCGGTCCCTTCGCCGATCGCCTTGAAGACTTCGGAGGTTTCCCCCTCGCGGATATGCCACTTCTTTACGTATTCGACGAAATCCGTCCCGAGTTTTCTGCAGATGCCGTCCACATGCTGGTTGAAGGCGAAATACCCCTGGGTGGCGCCGTATCCCCGGTAGGCTCCCCCCACCGGGAGGGTGGTGTAAACCGCTCTTCCTGTGAAGGAGACGTTCGGGATCTTGTTAAACATGGGGAGAACCTTCGATCCGGCGTTGGAGAGCACCGTCAGGGCATGGGCCCCGTAGGCGCCGGTATTCATGATGTCGTTCATTTCCAGGGCGGTTATGGTACCGTCCTTCTTCACGCCTGTCTTTATGCGGACCCTCATGGGATGCCTCGTCCTCGCCGTGGTGAAAACTTCATGGCGTGAAAGCTCGGCCTTTACGCTCCTCTTGTATTTCCACGCCGCCAGGGCTACGTAGGGCTCGAGGATGATCTCCTGCTTGCTGCCGAAGCCTCCGCCGATCCTGGGCTTCACCACCCTGATCCTGTGGGCGGGAATACCCGTCACCCTGCTGACCGTCCTTCGGGCATGGAAGGGGACCTGTGTCGTGGAGTAGATGATCAGCCTGCCCTTTTCGTCGAAGGTGGCCGTGGCCGCGTGGGGTTCCATGGCACAGTGGTTCGTGTAGTGGGTCCTGTAGGTTTCCTCTTCGATGAAGTCCGCTTCCGCGAAGCCCTTTTCCACGTCGCCGAAGGAAAAGAGCACTTCCCCCGCCATATTCTCTTCCGGGCGGTATGGCACGGGAAGGGGAGCGAAAGCGCCGTCCCCGTGGAGACAGGGAGCCCCCGGCTCCATGGATTTTTCCGGATCAAAGAGGGGTTCGAGCTGACCGTACTCCACCCGAACTGCACCTGCCGCCTCCCGGGCAATCGCAGGAGATTCCGCCAGCACAGCCCCGACGATATCGCCCACGTATCGTACCCTCTTGTTGAAGAGGGCGGTATCGTAGGGGGAGGGCTCCGGATATCCCTGCCCTGCCGTGGTATACAGTTCCGACGGGGTGTTGCCCGAATGGAAGACGTCGACCACACCCTCCATGCCCCGGGCCGGGCCGTCGTCTATGGACAGTATCTCCGCATGGGCATGGGGTGAATAAAAGAAGACGAGATAGAGAGGATCCTTTACCTCGAAGTCTGCGGTATACCTGGCGGCCCCGCAGGCCAGGGAAAGGGAATCCACCTTCAGGACCGGTTTCCCGACCACGGAAAAATCAGTCATGGCTGCTCATCCTCCTTGCGGCGAGACGGACCGCCTCGATGATCTTGACGTACCCGGTGCATCGGCAGGAATTCCCGTCAAGGGCCCTGCGGATCTCGTCATCCGTCGGATTGGGGATTTTTTTCAGAAGGCAGTATGCGGCCAGGATCATGGCAGGGGTGCAAAAACCGCACTGGACGGCTCCAGTCTCGACAAAGGCGCTCTGCAGCGGATGAGGGGAATGAATGGAACCGATGCCGGCCACGGTGAGAATTTCCTTCTCCTGGGCAGACGCGGTGAAGACCTGGCAGGAATTCACCAGGGCACCGTCGAGCACCACGGCACAGGAGCCGCAGGCACCTTCCCCGCAGCCCCGGTGGACCTCGGTGCGGCCGTTTTCCCGCAGCACGTCCAGAAGGACCGCGTCAGGAGCGAAGGACCACTCCTCTTTCCGCCCGTTGATGAAAAATGTTCCCTTCATCGGGTTTCCTCCTCCCTGAAAAGGGCTGACTTCACACAGCGTTCCACCTGGACCGCGGCAATTTCCGAAAGATACTCGGGGGATCCGGCGGGTTTTCTTCCGAAGCGGGCAGTGCCCATCTTGCGCAGGTCAAGGGACGAAACTTTCGAAAGATCCGCGCCGTTAAGCGCCTCCTCAAGCTCCGTCAGTCGGGTTACCCTGTCTGTCCCCCCCGAAAGGGCGACCCGGACCCTCTCTATCCTGGATCCGTTTTTTCGGGCGAGTACGGATACGGTGAAGGCCGGGTAGTCGAAGCCCACGCGGACTTCCCTGTAATAGGCCGATACCCAGTCGAATGCGTCCGGGAAAAGGAGGGATGTGATCAGGGTTCCTTTCTGGACCGGCCTGTTGGCCAGCCACGTAGACAGGTCAAAGGAACCGGCGTTCTTTCCCTCGGTGCAGATTTCTCCCTCCAGGACGGCCATGGGACCGATGAGGTCGGACCAGAGGGGAAAAAGAGACGCGCTCCCTCCGACGGTTATCCTGTTCCGCAGAGGGGTGGAAGCGGCTGAACCGAGGGCGGAAGCGAGAATGCAGCCAGGATAAAGGTTGGAGAGGTTTTCCGCCGCCGATGCAAACGTCTGGTTCGCCCCGATTTCCAGAATTCCCCTGTCCGTTTTCAGGTAATTCAGGGGCACCTTTGCAAGATCCACCACTCCGGAATAGGAACCGATCCCGCTTTTTACGAGGCTTGTTCCTCCTCCGTGGGGTATCGATCTTTCCCTTCCGAGAAATGCGACGGCTTCATCAACCGTCTCCGGGAAATACCATTGCACCATATTCATCTTTCTCCCCCTTTATCGGAACGATCAAAGGCCGATTCCTGCAGATAACCTGTCGGCGGCATGCGCTTTCTCCCTTAACTTTACCTCAATCAATGTGAGCCGTCCAGAGAGTGAATATCTTCTCCCAGGATGTCACCGATTCTTTTTCCTGACTCCTTTTCGATCCAGCGGACGATCCGCCGCGCCCGGGCAAACCGTTTTCTTATGTTCGCACCGGCATTCCGGTTTTCTCCGTATTGTGCCATCGCACTTCTTTTCCTTTCGGCAAGAGACACAGGAGAGGTTCCCCGGACCAGCTTGTCAGCCAGGTAGAGCAGTTTCGCCTCTGGGGCCGCCCGGGGCGGAATACCCATGTGGCACGAAGCGATGGCCGCCACTGCCGGAAAACCGCAGACCTCGAGGAAAACCTTTCCCGCCTCGTCATGCTCCGGAAGTGCCCTGCAGATATCGTGCAAAAGGCATGCGTTCTCGAGCAGACATCCGTCCACCCCGGCTCCGCGGGGCAGTGCCGCGGCCAGCCGGAGCGCAACCGAAGCCACCTTCGCCGAGTGGGCTATAACCTCCCCGGGAGTTCCCGCAATGGAAAAAAGGACCCGCCGCTCCGCGGGAGAGGGTAAATGGATTCTTTCCGCCCTGAGGCGCATCCTTTCAAAATCCTCCGGCTCGTCCATGTCCATGAGCACCCCTTCGTCGGCCACGGCAAGATCGACGGAGTTTTTCTCTCTCATTTCCAGGAAACGCTTCAGCCCTCCCTCGCCGGTGTAATTCAGGATATGGGGTATGAAGGAGGCCCCGATAAGGGGAGGATGCCCCCGCTTCCCCTGGAAGAGAGGGTACGTAATTACCCGGAAGGACGCATACCTGGCGAGGAGACGCACCGTCGCCGGACGTACGGTGGGGATATCGGCGGGAAGAAGAAAGAAGGCCCTGGAAGAAGACGAAAGGGATGCGGCTCCCGTCTGCACGGAAGAGAACATCCCTTCTGAAAACCTCGGATTGAAAACGGGGCGTGCTCCCGCTCCGGCTGCACAGATATCCGTTTCCTCCCGCCTGAATCCCGTTACCACCACGACGTCGCCTATGCCGGCATCGGCCATCGAACGGACGGCCCACTCCAGCGCAGCCCGTCCGTCCAGTTCGGAAAGGGGTTTGAAGAAGCCCATCCTGCTCGAATAGCCAGCGGCAAGGATGACGGCGGAAATTTCGGAGGGCTTCATGGGAACAGCTTACGTCGTCGGCTGGAGCCGCCTGAATATCTGCGATATGGCGATATAATGACTATGGACCGAGTTTCTGTAGGAAGCGAGGGATCGTCCTCTGTACCTGTCCAGTCCCTTGTCCACGTCTCCCTTGCTTTTCCTGATGTTTGCAGCGAGGATGTGAGCGCCTATGCGCACATTGTTTGAGGGGATGATGAGGTCTGTCTTCGAACGGATGGGAAAAGTCCTGATGATCCAGGGTTTGTTGGCGTTCCAGTTGATCTGCATGAGACCGTAATTTCCCTTGCTCACAGCCTTTTCCTTTATGGTGGACTCCTTGACCATAATGGAGGCCACAAGAAAGGGATCGAGGTTATACTGGGCTGAATAATCCTCAATGAGCCGCGCATAATAGGAAATGTTCTTCGGGGAAACCTTGGGATTTTTCCGCATGAAATAGGTCTCGATGGCCTTGAGCCTGTTGCGCTGGTCCTTTTTCGAGCGGTAGCGCTGCATTGTATGGAATTCCTTGCTGGTGGAAAAAGGGGCCGAAAAAGCGTGCTTCACATCCACGGCAAAAAACAGCAGAGCGAACAACACAAATATACAAGGTGCCAAACGTATTCTCATAATGGTACTCCTTTCTGCAGATTGTAGCTCCTGCCGAAGAGGGTAGAAAAAGTGCGCTTATTATAGCAATTCTTCGATTTTTAGGCTATTGTTAATCGGTGCCCCCAAGGGCGCCATAACTTCGCAGTGGAGGTGATCACTCGATGAATCCCGTTCTGGAAGCCATAAAAAACAGAAGAAGCATCAGAAAGTTCCGCCGTGAACAAATTCGCCGGGAAGAGCTCGACCTCATTCTTGAGGCTGCGATCTGGGCTCCCAGCGGCCACAACGCTCAGCCCTGGCATTTCCTCGTGATCCAGGACAGAGCAAAAATCGACGAGATGAGCGAAAAGACGATCCGCCTTATGGCCGACTCCCCGATCGAATGGGTCAGGAAGCTGGCGGGAAAAGAGGGGTACCATCTTTTCCACAGGGCCCCCACGGTGATCGTCGTCTCAGGGAAAAAGCCGGGCAGTGACCTGCTGTTCCCCCACGCCGACTGTTCGGCAGCCATACAGAATATGCTCCTTGCCGCGGAGTCTCTGAATATCGGGAGCTGCTGGATCGGCCTCACCGGGTTTCTCTTCGGGATCCCCGAAGAAGTGGAAGCCCTCGGGATTCCTGAAGACTGCCAGCCTCTCTACTCGGTCTGTTTCGGTTACAGGGACGACTCCTTCGTTCCGCCGGTTCCTCCGAGGAAAGAAGGAAAAATCACCTTCTACAGGGCCGAATAAACATATTGGTGCGAGAGGGGGGACTCGAACCCCCACGCCCTGAGGCATCAGATCCTAAGTCTGACGTGTCTGCCGTTCCACCACTCTCGCGCCGCTGTTCCATGCCGTGGCATAATAACATTATTGCCCGTTTTTGGGAAGACGTTTTCTTGCTCTCCCGGAAAGGGAAAGGTTCCGCGCCTTATCCCGGTGCCTCCGGACGAAAGAAGGGTGCGCCGCTCTGAAAAGATCAAAAGGAACGGGATTTCTGCTGCTGTTTCTCTTCGGCTTCGCCACTGCACTTTTTCTCTTTTCCAGGTGGGACGAGCTGACGGCGGCCGGAAGGGTCCTCTTCGGCGACGGAGGATCCTTGGGCGGAGCTTTCCGGCATGTATTAGGCAGTCTTCCGGGCCTGATCCGTGAATATTCTTCTGCCTTTCTGTGGGCCTACGGGCTCTTTATCGCGGGAGTGATCTTTCTCGAAGAAAAAAACCCCGACAGGACCATAGCCTGGCTTCTAGTCCTCATCCTACTTCCGGTGGTCGGTTTCGTTCTCTACCTCTTCTTCGGACCTGACATCCGGGGACGGGGCTACTTTCGCAGGCTGAAAAGGAAGAAGCGGCGGATCCGACAGGAAGGGACACCCCAGCAAGGAGGAAACAGGGGAGACCCCATGTCGGGATCCCCGGAACAAAAAACGGCCCTCATGCTTTCGAAAAGCGCCAGGGCCCTTCTCACCACGGGGAATTCGGTCAAAATGCTCCTCAACGGGGAGGAAACCTTTTCAGCCATAACAGACGCCCTTTCGCGGGCCGAAAAGTACATCCACATGGAGTATTACTCCATAGCCAACGACACCATAGGCAACACCATAAAGGACATCCTCATCAGGAAAGCCAGGGAAGGCGTACGGGTCAACGTCATCTTCGACAGCGTGGGAAGCTGGGATCTCGGAACGAGGTACGTCGTTGCACTGAAAAATGCGGGAGTCAGGGTCCACTCCTTTCTCCCCGTGTCATTCCCGAGTCTCAGGAGAGAGCTCAACTTCAGAAACCACAGAAAAATCGTGGTCGCCGACGGAACCATCGGTTTCATGGGCGGATTGAACATCGGCGATATGTACATCGAAGGAGAGCCCTCCATAGGATTCTGGAGAGATACCCACATCGAACTGACCGGGCCGGCCGTATCA
Organism: Aminivibrio sp.; assembly: GCA_018057035.1. The sequence continues at coordinate 13,099 of JAGPEN010000010.1, forward strand.
TGTCTCGACGATATTTTCCGGGCGGACTGGGCATTTTGCGACAATAAACCCCTTGAAGATCTCGCTCTTGCCCCCGCTCCTCCCGCAGGGGAAGCGCCTGTGCAAATTGCGGCAAGCGGGCCGGACAACAACTGGAAATCCATCCTCCAGGGCTACTTCTCGCTCATCACCAACGCCAGGAAATCCGTCTGGCTGTGCACCCCCTACTTCGTCCCGGGTGAACCCCTGATGACTGCCCTCGCCGTTGCTGCGATGAGCGGAGTAGACGTTCGAGTCATGATACCCCACAAAACGGACCACGCCATAGTCTACTGGGCCTCCCTCTCAAACTTGGAGGAGCTCCTCAAGGCGGGAGTCAAGGTCTACCGCTACGAAAAAGGATTCATCCATTCGAAAATCCTCATCGCGGACGGCTCCTCCGTGTCTGTGGGAACGGCAAACCTGGACGCCAGGAGTCTTGAGATCAATTTCGAGGTACAGGCGTTCATCTATGACGCCTCCGTGGCGCGGGATTTCATCCGGGCGTATGAAAACGACATGGAAGAAAGCTCCCAGTTCCGGCTGCACGAATGGCTCCGGCGCCCCTTCAGCCAGAAGGTGCTGGAATCAGCCGGCCGCCTATGGTCATCCCAGCTCTGAGAAGAAAAAGCAAAAAGGGCCCGGAGCGTATTCCGGACCCTTCTCTCTATGAAAAACATGTCGGTATTTTTTAATGGTGGACTGTGAGGGACTCGAACCCACGACCCGCTGATTAAGAGTCAGCTGCTCTACCAACTGAGCTAACAGTCCAAATTTTTGGCATTTTCTATAGTGGCGCGCCCGGCAGGATTCGAACCCGCGACCAACAGATCCGAAGTCTGTGACTCTATCCACTGAGCTACGGGCGCTCGTTTTTAATGGGGTGAGCGAGGGGACTCGAACCCCCAACATCTGGAGCCACAGTCCAGTGCTCTAACCGATTGAACTACGCTCACCATGCTATCACTGGCGCGCCCGGCAGGATTCGAACCCGCGACCCACGGCTTAGAAGGCCGTTGCTCTGTCCGGCTGAGCTACAGGCGCCTGAATAGTGGAGCGGGAAACGGGATTCGAACCCGCGACCTACGGCTTGGAAGGCCATCGCTCTAGCCAACTGAGCTATTCCCGCACCTTTGCATCTTGGTCGGGGCGAAAGGATTTGAACCTTCGACCCCCTGCTCCCAAAGCAGGTGCGCTAACCAGACTGCGCTACGCCCCGATATTGTAGCTAACTTTTACCGAAACCGCAACAACAGAATCTGGTGGAGCTGGGGGGATTCGAACCCCCGGCCTCTTCCGTGCGAAGGAAGCGCGCTCCCTCTGCGCTACAGCCCCGGCAGACCAACGGCGATTATTGTAATGAGCGGAAGCCGACTTGTCAAGCGCAAGGCTTCACAGTTTTTCACTCCGAGCCGTTCCCTGTATGCAAAGTTGTCCGTTTTTCGTAGGGAAGCGATCCAGAGCACCCCGATTATCACCCCTTTTTCCCCAACAATAACAGGTTCTCTCCGACCAAAAGGAAGGAGATTGATACCCATGCCCGCAGTCGTTTCCACGTTGAACACCCCGTACCGTGACGCCCATGCCGCCCTTGATGCCCTCTGTGCCATCCGAAAAGCCGAGGGATTGTCACCGGCAACGATAGCATCCTACAGGAACATCGTAGCGCCGTTCCTGAGGGAACACCCCGACTTTCTCCAGAGTCCGAGGGCGGCTATTCTGCCGTTCATCTCCGAACCGGAAAAAGAGTGGTCACGGTTCACCAGGATAAAGGTGCTGAAGGTCTTCTGTTCCTTTCTTGTGGAAGAGGGAATCCTCGAAGACTCACCCATGAAGAACATCAAGTGTTCCATGCCGGGAAAGCGCCTGGACATTCCCACAGTTGAGGGCGTGAAAGCCTTCCTCTATGCCCTGGATACCACCAAATACGCCGAGCGCCGCCTGTACGTCATGTTCCTTCTCGCCCTTGATACGGGACTCCGACGGGGCGAGTTGTGCGGTCTAAAGGTGGAGGATTTCGACGACGCCGGTCTCCTCCTCACCGTCCGACCGGAGACGACCAAGACCCGCACAGGGAGGACCGTCCCTGTGAGTCCACAGGTGGGAAGGGAGGTGAAGAGGTTTATCTCCCTGCGGCTCCCGGAGTGGAGGTCTCCATGGATCTTCCCTTCGGAGACCGGGAAGAAGTTGTCTCCCGGCGCTTTCGGCTGCCAGATTCGCCGAGTCTCCGACCGCATAGGCGAGCGGATGAAGATTCACGGTCTCCGCCATTTGTGCGCAACGGAATTCCTGAGGAACACAGGGAATATTGCCCTGACCGCCGCCCTGCTTGGTCATGCCTCGATTTCAACGACGGCGAAATTTTACGAACACCTGGACGTCCATGATCTCCAGGCAGCCCACGGTCAAGCGGCGGTTGTCTCCGGTGTTCTGGAGAACCGGAGGAAGAGGAGGGCGTAAAACCCCCCTCCAGAATGCCCCAGGTTGAACGATTTCACGCCGAGGCATATCAATATTACCCCTCGAAGAAAGGAGGCACGTTCTGAGGCATTGTAGCGCGTTGTTTCACGTGGAACCAGGCAGCAAACCCGACAGGGTATCTCATGCACAGGGAGGAATCACGAAATGAAACGAGTCATCGAGGGCAAACGGTACGATACGGCGACAGCGCAGGAAATCGGGGCATGGTGGAACGGCTATCCGACGTCTGATTTCCACTACTGTGAAGAAAAGCTGTACCTCACCCCGAAGGGAAATTTCTTCCTTGCCGGTGAGGGCGGCGCCCTTTCTCAGTACGCCCGGAGCCACGGCAACGCCACCGGAGGCGGCGAGGCTATCACTCCCCTTTCGAGGGAAGAGGCTTTTCAGTGGGCACAGGAACACCTGGACGCGGATGATTTCCCGGAGGTCTTCGGGGATATGGTGGAGGACGCCTGATGAGCAGGGAGACTATTGACGCCACAGTCGATCAGTTCAACGGCGATTTCTGGAGGGCAGTTGAATCACTCATTGCCCAGGGATGGAGGATGAATGATTTCCGTCATGCCGGGATAGAGGACATTTTCCACGAGTCATTCAACAACCCGGTTGCCGAGAATATGGACTGCCTCGCCGGGATGATGCCGGGAGGGGCATAACGTAAGGAAGGAGGAATCAGAAATGACAATGCACAGTTTAGGATGGAGCAGGTTTGAGGGCAAGGATGAAAAGCATCTGGTAAAAGAGGTCAAAGGGGTGATGACGTTCCTTGACTCCTTGTCGGTGAAGGACGGGAAAGTTCCAACGGTGACCGTGATTTTTGAGGATAATTCCTTCCTCCTGCTTTCAACCGGAGGAGGCGTCTGGTGCTATCACTCTCTCATGGAGGGAGCGGACAATAACCACATAGCCCACAGGGTGGGAGTAGTCGCCAAGTACGGGGAGGCAGTTCTTTCATAAGACCACCGGCGAGAGACAGGAAAAGCCCCTCATTTTCCGAGGGGCTTTATCCATTCCGTACCCACTTCAACGCCGCCGATCCCGTCAGGAATTCCCCTGCCCGCCCTTCGAGGACGTCATCTATCCGGTCAATGAGCCGTTGATATTCTTCCACCCTTCGGGACCGCTCATCCTCGAAGCGGAGCACCAGGTCTGTAAACCGTTCGGCGTGTTCGCTTCCCCTGGACCGCTGCACCTTCTCCCCAGACTGCGGAGCGGTCACGACTTCAGCCCAGGCACGGAAGCCCTGTTCACAGGAAGGTGACAGGAACCGGTCTATTCGGTCCTGGTAGACGGACCGACAATGCTCAAGAAATTTAATGCCCGAAGGAGACATTGTCTCACCTCACCCCAGGATCGAGGGACGGCTCTATCTTCTCCAGGATACGCCGCCGCCACCGCCAGACCGACCGATCAGCAATCCCGAGTTCCCTACCAACGATCTGTTCATGAGAGCCGTAATCACAGGTGAGGTCACGCCACCAGAACAGGTCAACAAACTCCCGTTCTTCGTCCGTCAACTCCCGGAGCGCTCCCTCCACCAGCTCACAATTCCTGTTCAGCCGGTACAGCAGGGAATTACTGTCAAGGCGTTCGAGGTATCGCTCCTGCTGTAGCGAGTGCTCCCCTCCCTGGACCTTCTCCCCGAAGGAGTAAAGTGGACCCAGTTGTCAAGACAAAAAATCATTGTATTTTTAACTCGTCTGAAAAAGAATTTCGACTATTTAATGGTAACCTTTCCGGCTTTTCCACCGGAGTAGACATCCCAGGGTGTCCGG
>JAGPEN010000002.1 GCA_018057035.1 Aminivibrio sp.
ATCGTGGTATAGTAGTTTTATATGATTTCCCACCAAACTTTCGGGAGGAATTGACCAGTGGAATCCAAGATGGAAATACTCGGCGGTACAGCCCTAAAGGGAGTTGTCGAAGCCCAGGGAGCGAAGAACGCATCCCTTCCGGTAATGGCCGCCGCTCTTCTTCTAAAGGACAGTACTCTCCATATTTCCCGAGTGCCTGATCTTCTCGACGTGAACACCATGGCCGACCTGCTCAGAAGTCTTGGAGCAGAAGTCATATTCAGCAACCACAAAATGAAGATCTACACCCCGGCGGAGATATCCTGGGAAACTCCCCCGGATCTCGTGAGAAAAATGAGAGCCTCTTCCCTTGTCCTCGGGCCTCTTCTCGCCCGCTGCGGCAAGGCCGTCATGCCTCTACCCGGAGGCTGCTCCATAGGGAGCAGACCGATTGACCTCCACCTGAAAGGGCTCACGAAGATGGGTGCGACCATCGAACTGGTGCATGGAGCAGTGCACGCTCACACCACAGGGTTGACGGGATGCCGCATTTACCTGGATTTCCCTTCGGTTGGGGCCACGGAGAATCTCATGATGGCCGCAGTTTTTGCACGGGGGGAAACTGTCCTGGAGAATACGGCCCGGGAGCCGGAAATATATAACCTTGTGGATGCCCTGAAATCCATGGGGGCCCAGGTGGAAGCCGACGGCACGGGTGTTATTCGCATTCAGGGAGTGGACATTCTCGGGAGCGCCGAGTCGAGGATCATTCCTGACCGAATCGAGGCCTGCACCTACATACTCGCCGGGGCGGCCACCAACGGAGAGGTGACGGTGACGGGAGTCATTCCCAATCACATCGACTCTCTCCTCGCGAAGCTGGAGGAAGCGGGAGCCTCTCTCTCCGTGAACGAAAGCGAGGTCACCATCTATCCCTCTTCAAGGTTGAAGGGTGTATCGCTGAAAACCCTCCCCTATCCCGGATTCCCTACTGATCTTCAGCCCCAGATCATGGCAGCCCTGTGCCTGGCCCAGGGAACCAGCGTGATCCAGGAGAGTGTTTTCCAGTCCCGTTTTCTTCATGTCAGTGAGCTGAACAAGATGGGAGCGAAAATTGACATCCAGAGCAACTCCGCAATCGTCGCCGGTGTTGACCGCCTTACGGGAGCCGATGTGGTAGCCACCGACCTGCGGGCGGGAGCTGCCCTTGTCATTGCCGGACTGGCTGCCGGTGATTCCACCTTTGTGTATCACCTCGGCCATATTTTCCGCGGATACGAAGAAATGGACAGAAAACTGCGGGATCTCGGCGCCGACGTCAGGGTACTGGCAGATGATTCAGGTGACTGCGACAGAGCTGAGAAAAACGCCCGGGGGAGTTCTCCGGCTCTCGGCAGCTGAAACGCGGGTTTCCAGGACTCTCCCCCGAGAAATGTTTCCCTGGGGCCTGATATGATGAAGTCCGCTGCCCCGGGAGGTTTCCGCGTCATCGCCTTTGTGGGGCCTGCCGGTACGGGAAAAAGCCAGAGAGCCCAGATGGTGGCCCAGGAAAATGAAATGGATTTCCTGATCGACGACGGGCTCGTGATCTCGAAGGGCAGAATAATGGCCGGGAAGAGCGCCAAATCTGAACGGAACCTTGTCAGGGCCATACGGAGAGCGCTCTTTCAGTTCCCTGACCACAGAAAGACCGTCCGGTCTTTTCTGCAGAAGTCCGCTCCCTGCAAGATCATGATCATCGCCACCTCCATCTCCATGGCGGAAAAAATAACCAGGGCCCTGGAATTGCCGTCCCCCGAACTCATCATCGACATAACCGAAGTGGCCTCTCCAGAAGAAATCATCAACGCCAGGAGAGAGCGCCATGAAAAAGGCCAGCACGTGATTCCCGTCTCCAGGACCCAGCTGAGAAAAAATTTCGCAGGCAAGCTGGTGGGGCACCTGAGAGGCCTTTTCAAAAGCGTTGACAGGGAAGAGGGAGAACGGACCATCGTGAGGCCTCCCTTCAGTTTTTTCGGAGCGCTGACCATTGATTCGACCGCCATAGAAGACCTGGTGCGCCATGTGGTTTCGCTGAGTGCCCAGATTGATGCGGTGAAAGACATTCGTGTGCGTTCCTCGGAGGATGAAATTTCTTTGGAAATTACTGTGAACGTGACGCCGGGAAAGTTCAATTTCCGGCAGCTGGGAAAAGTGCAGCAGAAACGGGTTGCTTCCGCGGTCCGGTATTTCACGGGCATGGATATCGGAAGCGTCGATATCAGCTTTGCGGAGGTGGTGTTGCCGTGACCCTTTTTCAGAGCAGCGCGGACAGGGAATGCGCCTGGACGGAGCTGAAGAAAAAAGTGGAAGGCTGCACCAGATGCGGCCTGTGTTCTTCAAGAAAAAACACCGTTTTCGGACAGGGACACAGGAATTCTCCCCTTGTGTTCATCGGTGAAGGCCCAGGGGCGGAAGAGGATGAACAGGGCGTCGCATTTGTAGGCAAGGCGGGACGCCTGCTCACTCAGATTCTCGCCTCGGTGGGCATACGGAGAGAGCAGGTTTTTATTTCGAACGTGGTGAAATGCAGACCGCCGGACAACCGGGTGCCTGCCCCTGATGAAATGATGGCCTGCAGTCCTTATCTGGAAGCCCAGCTGGCTCTTCTTCGTCCGCGGATCGTGGTCTGCCTCGGGAATACGCCGACGAAGTGGCTCCTGAGGACTTCTGAAGGAATCACGGCTCTTCGGGGGAGATGGTTCCCCTGGAGAGGAGCCCTTCTGCTTCCCATGTTCCATCCGAGTTTCCTGCTGAGAAACGAATCTCGGAAGAAGGGAAGCCCGAAGGAGCTGACATGGAGGGACATCAATGCCGTCCGGGAGAAGCTCGCTGAACTCGGAGCCCTGCTGCCGGAAGAGGAGGGGAATCCATGAAGGATTACCCGGTCCCTTCCCCTTTCCATGTTGCCCTTATCATGGACGGCAACGGACGGTGGGCGAAGAAACGGTTTCTTCCCCGCCTTCTCGGCCACAGGGCAGGGGTGAAGGCCCTCGAAAGGACCGTGCGGGCCGCCTGGAACCTGGGGGTGACCCATCTTTCGGCGTACGCCTTTTCCACGGAGAACTGGAAGCGGCCCGAGATGGAGATCAAGGGACTCATGAGTCTTTTCCGCTTTTCCCTCCGGCGGAAGGTTGACGAGATCAGGCGGGAGAATGTCCGGCTCCTGTTTGCAGGAAAGAGGGACGATCTGCCCCCCGATGTGGCGGAGCTCATGGATTGGGCCGAGAAGGAGACGGCGATGAACACGGGGCTCACTCTCGTGGCTTGCCTGAATTACGGGGGGCGGCAGGAAATCCTCGACGGAGTGAATGCGCTGATCGCGGAAGGCAGGAACCAGCCCGTTACGGAGGAGGACCTGAACGGAAAGATGTATCTTCCCGACCTTCCTCCGCCGGATCTGATCATCCGGACGAGCGGAGAGCAGCGGTTGAGCAATTTCTGGCTCTGGCAGTGCGTTTACAGCGAACTGTATTTTACCGATGTCCTCTGGCCGGACTTCGGACCAGGCGACCTCGAGAAGGCCATAGCACAATTCACTTGCAGGGAGAGACGATATGGCGCAGTCAAATGAAGCATTGAAAGAACTGGTGGTCAGGGGAGGTGCCGGGGCAGCCGTCGTGGCTGTCGTGCTCGGTGCCCTGTATGCGGGGGGTATGACCTGGACGGTGCTGGTTTCCGTTCTCGCCCTTGTGTCCCTTGGAGAGTTCTACAGCATGCTTTCGAGAAAATTCAAGGTTTCCAGGGGGGTCGGCTTCATGGCCGGCGTGCTCATCCTCTTCACGGCTTCCGACGGCATTCACCCCATTTCCCTGGTACTCACCCTGAGCATTACGGCCTTCGTCATCCTTTTCGTGGAGATACTGCGGAGGCAGATCAAGGGGGAGAGCTATGCCATCTGGAATATGGGGGGCACCCTGGGGGGCATCCTGTACATCGTCATTCCATGGACCTTCATGATCCTGCTCCGGAGACTTCCTTCCGGAGCCATTCTCCTTTTTACCATGTTCCTCTGCACCTGGTGCTGCGACGTGGCGGCATACCTTATCGGGTCGAGGTGGGGGAGGCTCCGTCTGTGTGAAAACGTCAGCCCGAAAAAGACCTGGGAAGGATTTCTCGGCGGACTTTCGGCCGCTCTTCTCGCGGGTGTGTCCGTGGCGTTTGTTCTGAAAATTCCTCCCCTTCCCTTCCTCTTCGTCGGCCTTATCTGCGGCGTGGCCGGACAGATCGGTGACCTTGCGGAATCAGTCATCAAGCGGGAAACCGGGGTAAAGGACAGCGGAAGCGTCATCCCCGGCCATGGGGGCGTTCTGGACCGTTTCGACAGCGTCCTTGTCAGCGGTCTTCTTGTATACGTGCTTTTCGGGGTCATTCTCCGATGAAAAGGACCCGCCTTTTTGTCATCGGCTGTACCGGGAGCGTCGGCGGCTCCGTCCTCTCCGTTTGCCGGGCTTTCCCCGATTTTTTTGAAGTTCGCGCCCTGGCGGCCCATTCTTCCGCCGCGGAAACCGAAAAACTGGCGGGGGAATTCCAGGTTGACCGGGTGGTGCTCTCCGACCCCGAAGCGGCAGCGGATCTCCGAAGGTCCTCCGCCGGCAGGCTGAAGGTCCTCGAAGGCTCCGAAGCCCTGGAGGAGACCGCTTCAGGTACCGACATCGACCATGTGGTCGTGGCATCCTCCGGAACCGGGGCTATCGGCGCCCTCATGGCAGCCCTGAGGAGCGGCAAGGATGTTTCCCTGGCCAACAAGGAGAGCATCGTGGTCGCGGGGCAGTGGGTGCTGCCGCTGATCGGCCGGGAAGGGCAGCTGAGGCCCCTTGACAGCGAGCACAATGCCGTGTGGCAATGCCTGGCGGGCAGGGACCCCGCTTCGGTTTCACGGATCGTCCTCACTGCATCCGGGGGACCTTTCCGGACGTTTTCCCCGGAGGAACTGGAGAAGGTGACTCCCTCCATGGCTGTACGCCACCCTGTGTGGAGCATGGGGGCCAAGATCAGCGTGGACAGCGCCTCACTGATGAACAAGGGGATCGAGATCCTCGAGGCCATGGCCCTCTTCTCCCTTCCGGCGGAGAGGGTGGACGCCGTGATTTGTCCGGATTCCTTCGTCCACGGTATCGTGGAGTTCAGGGACGGATCGTTTCTCCTTTCGGCCTCTTCCCCTGACATGCGCCTTCCCTGCGCCTCGGCCCTGTTTTTTCCCGAAAGAAGCCCCTTCCCCCCTGTCCCGGTCCCTCTTTTGCAGGAGAGGACCATTACCTTCCTTCAGCCCGACGAACAGCGCTTTCCCTGCCTTCGCCTCGCAAAGGAAACCGCCCGGAAGGGAGGGGCTTTCCCGGCTCTCCTCGTGGGGGCGGACGAGGTGGCTGTGGACCGTTTTCTGGCAGGCGAGATCGGCTTTACCGGGATCCCGTCGGTGGTGGAATCGGTCCTTGAACAATGGAACGGACCGGCACCGGCTTCTCTCGCCGATGCCCTGCACATTCTGGACGAAGGAAGAAGGAGTGCCGCCGGATTCTGTCAGCGGCTGAAAATTTCCCGTCCCGCAAGGAGATCGATCTGAATGGCGAGCCTGCTGTCTTTTCTTTTTGTCATAGGTATCTGCGTCGTTGTCCATGAATACGGACACTACATTACTGCACGGCTTTTCGATGTCCAGGTGCACGAGTTCGCCTTCGGCATGGGGCCGGTGCTCTTCCAGCGAAAGGGGAAGCATACCCTGTGGTCGCTCAGGGCATTTCCCGTGGGCGGCTTCGTCCGGCTGGCAGGAATGGAGGAAGAGAACGAGGATGAGACCGTCGAGCCGGGCAGGGCCTTTTACGACAAGGCTGCCTGGAAGCGTTTTCTTATCCTGGTGAACGGCTCCGTCGCCAATGTCCTGCTGGCCCTTCTCCTGACGGCCGTTTTCCTTTCGGGCCATGGCGTGGCCAACCTGGAGGAAACCGTCATCGGAGAGGTCATGGAAGGGTACCCTGCCCAGGCGGCGGGCATCGTGCCGGGGGACAGGATCCTTTCCGTCAACGGTACACCTGTGCGGACCTGGCGGGCCATGTCGACGGAAATCCGGCAGGAAGCCCCCAAAGGTCCCGTACTTTTTTCCGTCCGCCGGGGCGAGGAGGTCATTTCGATATCTGCTGTGATCCTGCCGGACAGGGAGCAGGGCATTCCCCTTTTCGGAATCCGCCCCGGCATGAAACGGTTCCCCGTGAGTGAAGCCTTTTCCTCCGCCCTTTCGTACACGGTGAACATGAGCGTGGAAATGGTCAGGGGAATAGCGCGGTGGATTTCGGGTACCGAGAAGGTTGACATCACCGGGCCGGTGGGAATTGCCTCCATGGCCGGAGAAGCGGCAAGGAAGGGGCTGTGGACGTTCCTTTCCTTTCTGGCGCTCATCAACCTCAACCTCGGACTGATCAACCTTCTTCCCTTCCCTGCCCTGGACGGGGGGCGGCTCTTCTTCACCGCGGGAGAAATGGTTCTCAGGAGACGGCTTCCGCCGAAGATCGAAAACTACATCCACATGACCGGCTTTTTCCTCCTGATAACGCTCATACTCTACATTACCTGGCAGGATGTCCTGCGCCTTTTCAGGGGGTAGAATCATGGCAGGAACAGTCACCATTGCCGGGCTTGCCATCGGAAACGGTCATCCTGTGCGGGTGGAAAGCATGCTCAAGATCCCTCTTTCTTCCAGGGATGAGTGCCTCGAACAGTGCCGCTCCCTTGCCTCCTGCGGATGTGAGCTGATCCGGGCAGCCTTCCCTTCCCCTGAACTTGCGGGGGATCTTTCATGGCTGAACGAAAGATCACCGGTTCCCCTTATGGCGGACATCCATTTCGATCCTGCCCTTGCCCTTGCAGCCCTGGAGGCGGGAACGCCGTCCATCCGGATCAATCCCGGAAATATGGCCCGGGACCGTCTTCGGGATGTCGTTGCTTCAGCCCGGGAGAAACAGGCGGTCATACGGATTGGAGCCAACGGCGGCTCGCTGAATTCCGCCCAGCTGGAGAAGGCCGGCGGAGTCCGTTCCGATGCCCTGGCCGCGGCCGTGGAAGAACAGCTTCTGATTCTCCTGGACGAAGGCTTTCAGGATATAATATTGTCCGCCAAGTCCACTTCCGTACATGAAACTGTTCGGGCGAACTCTCTTCTTGCCCTGAAATATCCCGGCTATCCCTTTCACATAGGGATCACCGAATCGGGATACGGGCGGGACGGTCTTGTGAAAAGCGCTGCGGGGCTGGCCCTGCTTCTCGGGCAGGGCATCGGGGACACGATCCGCATCAGCCTGACCGAGTCTCCCCTCGAGGAAGTCAGGGCGGGATTTTCCCTGCTCAGGGCCCTGGACCTGAGGCAGCGGGGCGGAAGCCTTATTTCCTGCCCGACCTGCGGACGGAAAAGGATCGAGGTCAGAACGATCGTCGACCTGGTGACGCCCTTCCTGGAGAGCCTGCCGGACGGGGTGACCGTGGCCGTGATGGGCTGCGAGGTGAACGGACCGCGGGAAGCCATGGACGCCGATTTCGGGATTGCCGGTTCTCCCCGGGGGGCGGTGGTCTTTTCGAAGGGGACCGTTTTAAAAGAGGTTCCCCTGGAGAGGGTGCCGGAACTGCTTGCCGGGATGGCTGAAGAAGCCTGCCGTTCAAAAGAAAAGCACAAAAACCGATAAACACATCTGGATAAAAGGGAAAGGGGAAAGAGCACGATGCCGGTGAACCTGAAAGGAAGAAGCTTTCTTACGCTGATGGATTTTTCGAAGGATGAAATTTATTACCTGCTCGACCTTGCGGCGGACCTGAAGGCGAAAAAAAGGGCGGGGATACGGGGCAATGCCCTTCAGGGAAAGAATATCGCGCTGCTGTTCGAAAAAGCGTCCACCCGAACCCGCTGCGCCTTCACCGTTGCCTGCATCGACGAGGGGGCGCACCCGGAATTTCTCGGCAAGAACGACATACACCTCGGAGGCAAGGAGGATGTGAAGGACACCGCCAGGGTCCTGGGAAGGATGTTTGACGGCATCGAATACCGGGGCTTCAAGCAGTCCATGGTGGAAGAGCTTGCGGAATATGCCGGGGTTCCCGTCTGGAACGGCCTGACCGATGTGGACCACCCGACCCAAATTCTCGCCGACTTCCTCACCCTCCAGGAGAATTTCGGGAGGGTTCTGAAAGGACTGCGTCTCGTGTACTGCGGCGACGGAAGGAACAACATGTCCAACGCCCTGATGATCGGATGCGCCAAGCTGGGGATGCATTACGTGATCGCCTCCCCGGCATCTCTCTTCCCGGAGGCGGGTCTCCTGGAACAGTGCAGGGCCCTGGCCGCCGGCTCCGGAGGGTCGGTCACCGTGTTCGAGAATCCCGTCGAGGCGGTGAAGGGAGCTGATGCGGTGTACACAGACGTCTGGGTTTCCATGGGCGAAGAGGAGAAGAAGAAGGAACGGGAAACCCTCCTGAGACCCTATCAGGTTTCCATGAACCTCATGAAGGCCTCGGGAAAGGACGGAACCATATTCCTTCACTGCCTTCCCGCGGTCAAGGGGCAGGAAGTCACGGAAGAGGTGTTCGAGGCTCCCTTCTCGAAGGTTTTCGATGAGGCGGAGAACAGGATGCACACCATAAAGGCGGTCATGGTCGCCACCATTGGAAACCAGTAATATCCCGGCAAGGGGGTGAGAGGGATGGAAAACTCGCGGCTTTTCCGCTGCGCCTCCTGCGGTAAGGAGTTTCGCCTGGGAGAGGGAGAGCGTACGCTCCGCTGCCCTTCCTGCGGAAGCAAAGTGCTGATTCTTCTTGAAGGTGAAAGCCTGTCACGGAAAAAGTGCGGAGGATGCTCGGGCGGTTCCTGCTCGACCTGAGGGGGATGAAGAAGGGCAGCCGGCGGCTGCCCTTTTCTATAATATGGCGGAAATGGAGATATCGATGGTTTTGATTCCCCTGACCGAAGACAGGGCATCCTCAAATTTTTTGATGGTTCGTGCGTCCCCCTTCAGGACAATGCATTCCAGGCAGTTGTCATGATCCACGTGGACGTGGGTTGTGCAGATGATCGCCTCGCCGAAATCATGCTGCAGGGAAGTGAGGGAGCCCGTGGCGTCCTTGATGTGGTGGTCGTACATAATGGTCACGGTGCCGAAAACGATGCCGTCCCCGCGGGACCACCTTTCCCTTGAAAGCCGTTCCCTGATGAGCTGCCGCAGGGCTTCGGACCTGTTCTGGAGTCCTTTTCCCCTGATGTAGAGGTCGAACTCCGACAGAAGCGATGCCGGAACGGCCACGCCAAATCGAACGAGCGAATCCATACAAACCCCTCCTGTTCATGATGTCTCCAGGGAGTATAATAAACTGAAATTCCCTGTTTGGGGGAGGATCCTTTTGGACAAAGTCTTCTGCGTCAGACTTCTGCCCGGCAAAGGGCAAAGGGGACCTGCCTTCGGGGGCGACCGGAACGGTGAAACATGTTTCGCCCTGTGCAGCCGAGGCGCTGTCTGCTCTCCGTCATGCTTTCCCGATGCCGCGGCCTTCCTTGGCCTTGACGGCGACGGCACCGTCATTCTCCGGGATGACGGCGGCAATGTACTGCACCGGTACAGGGGAACGCACGGCAAGGGGCCCGGCTCCGAATTCGCCCTTTTCCCGCTGGGACGGTTTCTCTGCGGCCTTGCCACCGGTTCCGACCTGATGGTGCCGGAACATGCCCGGTGCCTTTCCCTTGCGGGAACGAACCTTCTCCTGGCTTTCCTTCTCCCCGGGGAGAGCGGAACAGCTCTCTTCGAGGCCGTTGCACGAACACGGGCGGCGGAAAATCGCATTTTCGTGGTTCTGGCGAATTCTTCAGCTCCTCCCGCAGCCTTTGGTCCTGACGGGAGGGACGTGCTTCCGGTCCCTGCGGAGGGAGGGGAAAATGAGCTCCGGCTTTCCAGGGATTTTCTTTCCCGGGAGGGATGTGAGAGGATCAGGAGAAAGGATCTCTATTATTCCCTGACGGCCCTGTGAGAGAGGGTTCTCTGTGCTACAATATCCAGGCGGTGAATGCCCTCCCGCCGGGTCTTTTCTGGTGGGGAGGAGCGCCTTTTTCTCCGGTTCCATGAGGCAGAGCAGTGATTCTTTTGATCTATAGAGGGGTGAGTTTCTTGTCCGGACATTCAAAATGGGCAAACATCAAACACAGGAAAGCGGCACAGGACGCCAAGCGGGGCAATCTGTTCCAGAAACTCGTGAAGGCGGTTATCATCGCGGCAAAAGAGGGCGGCGGGGATCCCGCCATGAACATGCGCCTCAAGGCCGCCATCGACCGGGCGAAGGCGGCGAGCGTGCCGAATGACAACATCATCAGGGGCATCAAGAGAGGTACCGGAGAAATCGAGGGAGCCCAGTACGAGGAGATCACCTACGAAGCTTACGGGCCGAACGGAGTGGCCATCCTCATCGAAGTCCTGACGGACAACAGGAACCGGGCGGCGTCGGAAATACGGGCCCTCCTTACGAGAAACGGCGGTTCCCTCGGCGAGGCTGGAAGCGTCGCCTGGATGTTTGAACGGAAGGGAACCATCGAGGTCAGCGGAAAGGATCTCGACGAGGAAGCCCTTATGACCGCCGCCCTGGAAGCCGGAGCGGAGGATCTTGAGCAGCAGGATGAAGGCTTTGCGGTGTACACCGATCCGGCATCCCTGCCGGACGTGAGGGACGCCCTGGAAAAGGCCGGATATTCCATAGAAAGGGCGGAAACGGAAATGGTTCCCAAGAACACCGTCCAGATCAGCGACCCTGAGAAGGCACGAAAGATGCTCCGCCTTATGGACCTTCTCGAGGAGAACGACGACACCCAGAATGTCTACGGGAACTTTGACATTCCCGATGAGATTATGGAAAACCTGGAAGGATAGCGAAAGACCATTGCTCAAATGTATCGGCATTGATCCCGGACTGGGGAGGATGGGATTTGCTTCGGTGGCCCGAGAGGGGCAGGTTTTCCGCTCCCTTTCCTACGGCTGCATCGAAACCCCTCCTTCCGAAACCATCCCTGTCCGGCTGAACATGATCTATGAAAAGCTCGGGGAGCAGATTGCGTGCTGCTCCCCCGATTTTATGTCGGTGGAAAAGCTCTTTTTCGGGAGAAATATCACCACTGCGGAGTATGTCTGGCAGGCAAGGGGAGTGGCCCTCCTCCTGGCCGCGAAGCACAGGCTGCCTGTTCTTGAGCCGAAACCTTCCCAGATCAAACTGGCCGTCTGCGGCTACGGGACGGCGCCGAAGGAACAGGTTCAGAAAATGGTCCAGCGCATCCTGAACCTGGACTGCATCCCGAAGCCCGACGATGCCGCCGATGCCATTGCCGCCGCCGTTACCGGCTTTTTCCTTTTTGCAGAGGAGAAGAGAACCGCTCCGTCAGGAGGACGTCATGCTGCGATTTCTTTCAGGTAAGGTAGTTTCCGTCTCCGATGGCCTGGTGATTCTCGACGTGGCTGGATTCGGCTTTGAGCTTCTCTGCACCGGGAGAGCGGCCGCCATGTGCAGGGAAGGAGAGCAGGCCCTGCTGGTGACCTACCTTCAGATTGCCGAGACCGGCCCCTCCCTGTTCGGTTTCGCCGACGAGCGGGAGCGGGGGCTCTTCCTGAAACTCACCACGGTAAAGGGCGTGGGGGGGAAAATGGCCATGAACGTATTGAAATCCGCATCTGCCGACAGGGTGATCAACTGGATCGTCTCCTCCGATATCGAATCCCTCGTCAAAATTCCCGGTATCGGCCGGAAGACGGCGGAACGGCTCTGTTTCGAGATGCACCGTCATCTCGCAGGAGAGTACGCCGACCTGACCATCGACGGAGTCCCCCATGAAGGCAGGAACCTCGATCTCGCCATGGAAGGCCTCCGGTCCCTCGGTTTTTCCCAGGGGGATGTGGCGGCCGTCTTCAGAAAATTGAAGAACGACGGAACAGTGGAAGAAGGATTCACTGCGGAGCAGCTTATCCGCATGGCCCTGAAGGAACTGAAGCGGAATTGAGGTGATTCCCGATGACAGAGGAACAAAGACGTTTCCTGGATCCTTCCGGCGGAGCCGGTGAGGACGATACCTCGCTCAGACCCCTGTCGCTCGGTGAATTTGTGGGGCAGGAAAAACTCAAGGAAAAACTGTCCATTTTCATCCAGGCCGCGCGTCAGCGGGGCGAATCCCTGGACCACTGCCTGTTTTACGGTCCTCCGGGCCTGGGAAAGACAACCCTCGCGAGCATCATCGCGAGGGAGATGGGGGGGCAGCTTCGGGTCACTACCGGACCTGCTCTCGAGAAGACGGGGGACCTTGCGGCAATATTGTCGAACCTGGAACCCAACGATGTGCTGTTTATCGATGAAATCCACCGCCTTCCATCGAACGTTGAAGAGATACTTTACCCGGGAATGGAGGATTTTTCGCTGCACATCATCGTAGGAAAGGGCCCCCTCGCGAACAATATCTGCCTGACCCTGCCGAAATTCACCCTTGTCGGAGCGACAACCCGCCTGGGGCTTCTGACGTCACCTCTTCGTGCCCGGTTCGGGATCGTGGAGCAGCTTTCTCTCTACGACGAAACGGAACTTGCGGGGATCGTGCTCCGGGGGGCGAAGGTCCTGGGGATAGCTCTCCAGAAAGAAGCGGCCGCTGAAATAGCCAAGAGGTCCCGGGGCACTCCCAGGGTCGCTCTCCGGCTTCTCAGAAGGGTGCGTGACGTGTCGGAGGTTCGTGGCCGGGGACCGGTGGACGGGGCCGTCGCCGTAACGGCCCTCGATATGCTCGGCCTTGACTCGAACGGCCTGGACGAAGGCGACAGAAGAATCCTGAGGATCATCGTCGACCTGTTCGACGGCGGGCCGGTAGGCCTGTCGACCCTCGGTGCGGCCCTGAACGAGGAAGTCCAGACGATCGAGGACATTTACGAACCCTACCTGATTCAGAAAGGATTTCTTGAAAGAACGCCCAGGGGAAGAAAAGCCACGAGAAACGCATGGCTCTATCTCGGGAAAACGCCGCCGGCTGAGAAACTGGAACAGTGGCAGCTTCAGTTTTCGGAGGAGGAGTGAGCCGTGACGGGAACGGGGAAACTGCTCATGGCCGCAGGTGCGGTTCTCCTGGCGGCGGGTGCCCTTCTGTATCTTCTGGGCACGTTTTTTCCCATGCTCGGGAAACTCCCCGGGGACATTGCAGTGACAAGGAAAAACGTCACCATCTTTTTCCCCTTGACCACCATGATCATTGTCAGCGTCGCCCTGACGCTGATCATAAACCTGATTACCAGGTGGATGAAATAACGGAAAAACGACTGGAGGTTGCCTCATGCTTCGAAGACTTCGAGTTCCATTCTCTGCCCTGATCTTTCTCTTCATACTTCTTCCGGCCCTCCGGGCGGAGGCAAGGATGGTGTCGGTGGGCCTTTCCATCGGCCAGTCCGCCCTCAAGATTTCCTCGGCGTCGGCGATGACCGCGACCGACGGTGCAGGGAAGCGCCACGCCATCGGCGGCACCGCCGAAATCAGGGCAGCGGGAGCAGGGACGGTAAAGGCCGGGAACCACTCATTCCGGCTTCCAGTCACCATTTCCGGGAAAGCGCCCCTTTCCTTCAACGGAAGGCGATACAGGGGAACCTTCAGGATCATTTCCTCCGGATCGGGGATTACCCTGGTCAACGTGGTCGATCTTGAGGAGTACTTGCGGGGAGTCCTGAAGATGGAAGTAAATCCCGCCTGGCCCCAGGAGGCCGTAAAGGCCCAGGCCATTGTGTCCAGAACCTATGCCCTGAGAAGCATCAGGCAGAACAACGGAAAGAACGGGTACGACCTGCGGGATTCAGTCCTCTCCCAGGTGTACCGGGGAATCAACGCCGAGGACAGGAGGACCGACCAGGCAATCTCCGCCACAAGGGGCGTCGTGGTGCTCCACGGAGGGGCCCTTGCCTTTACGCCTTTTCACTCTGACAGCGGGGGATCCACCGCCGACGTTGCCGCCGTATGGGGAGGCTCCATGCCCTATCTTCGGGGAGTGAACGAACCGTACCCCTCGTCCTCGCCGAATGCCCGGTGGGAGGTTCATCTTTCCGCCGACCAGGTGGAGGACGCTCTCCGGCAGGCCGGGGCCGATGTGGGACCCCTCCGGGATGTCCGCATAGGCCAGACCGACGCCTACGGCAGGGCGGATACCCTGGTAGCCGTGGGCACCAGGGGCACCAAGGCGGTAAAGAGTCATGCCTTCAGAATGGCTGCCGGCAGCAACCTGATCAAGAGCACCTCTTTCTCCATCGCGTCCAGGGGAGGTGCCCCCGCAAACCCCCTGCCCCTGCCCCTGCCTTCACGAACTTCTCCGTCTGCGGCGGGAGGAGGAAAGGAGGTCCCCACCTCGAACACTCCCATGTCCGCCGCAGAGGAACGGCAGCTCACAGCCCTGACGGAGCAGGGGGTTTTCAATGCGGAGGAGTTGATGGATATGCTTCTGAATCCCGATAAGCGGAAGGGATACCTTATCCGCGCTCTCAGGACCAGGAAGCCCGAGGCACCCTCCCGGCCTTCAATTCCAACTTCCTCTTCGGGTGGATTCGTCTTCACAGGGAAAGGCTGGGGCCATGGGGTCGGCCTTTCCCAGTGGGGAGCGAAAACTCTGGCCGAGAAGGGGTGGGATCATAAAAAAATCATCCAGTTTTACTTCCCCGGGGTCACTCTCGGAAAAATGTAGCGGGGCACTCCCTTTGGACCTTTTCGACCTCGCTTCATACGATTACCTTCTGCCGGAAGAACTTATCGCCCAGAACCCGGCCGAACCGAGAGACTCCTCCCGCCTCATGGTCCTCTCCAGGGAAAAGAAAGAGATCCTCCACGGCACCTTCGGCTCGCTGGGGGCTTTTCTTGACGAAGGGGACCTCCTTGTGCTGAATGACACCAGGGTGATTCCCGCCCGACTTTTCGGCTCGAAAACAACCGGTGGGGGAAGGGTGGAAATACTGCTTCTCAGGGCCCTTGACTCCGCTTTCCTGGAGTGGGAAGCCCTGGTGAAGCCCGGAAGGAAAAATCCTCCGGGGACGGGGATTTCCCTCGCCGACGGGACGGAGATCGTTGTCGGCGCCCGGTGTGAGGAAGGAGTCAGAAAAGTCGCCTTTCCGGCAGGCACGGCGGTGCTTCCCCTCCTGGAGCGAATCGGGGAAACACCGCTTCCTCCTTACATTACCTCCTCCTCGGCTCCCCGTTCGTCGTACCAGACGGTTTTCGCCCGAAAGGACGGTTCGGCGGCAGCTCCCACGGCGAGCCTTCATTTTACCCCCGGGCTGCTCGGGGAACTTCAGCGGGAAAGAGGCGTCCGCCTGGGCTGGCTCACTCTCCACGTGGGACTCGGAACCTTCCGCCCTGTGAAAAGCGGGGATATCAGGGAACATAAAATTCACGAGGAATATTGCTTCCTTCCCGCAGAGACCAGAGAACTCATCCTAGAGACGAAGGGGAGAGGACGAAAAGTGATCGCCGCGGGGACCACGGTGGCGAGGACCCTTGAATCCCTCGCCTTTGAGGACGGTTCCCTGGGGTCTGGCGAGCGGATGACCCGGCTGTTTATTTATCCTGGGTACAGGTTTAAAATTATCGATGGGCTGATAACGAACTTCCATCTTCCGAAAAGTTCACTCCTTATGCTGGTTGCCGCATTCGCAGGATATGAATTCACCATGAGGGCCTACGAAGAGGCGGTTTCCCGGAGGTACCGTTTTTTTTCCTTCGGCGACGCCATGTTCATTCGGTAGAAAGAGGTGAACCGTATGTGGTCATGGGAATGCTTCACTCCCCATCCCCCGGTGCTTGTACCCCAGGTGGGAAGGGGAAGGGAAGAGGAGGCCCGGCAATCGGCCGAGGCCATGACGAAACTCGGCCGGGTTCTGGGAGAGGAAATCCCTTCGCTGCTCCTGGTTCTCTCGCCCCACGCGCCTTTCGCAGGAGGGATCACTATTTCCGTGGCTGAAAGCTACGGAGGAGATTTCTCCATGTTCGGCGCTCCAACACCCCAGTTCTCCTTTCCCGGAGCCCCGGACAGAGGTCTTCGCCTTGCCGAAGACCTCTCCCCGAGATTTCCGGCGGTCGTGTCCAGAAAAAGGAAAGTGCTTCTGGACCATGGAGCCCTTGTTCCCCTGAGCTTTATCTCAGCCGGAGAGGGAAGAAAACAACCCGGGATCATTCTCGCGAATCCGATAGGGCTCTCTCCTTCAGCCGCCTTCGAACTCGGCAGTTATCTCGCTGCCCTCGCCGACGGCGAGCAATGGGGACTCGTGGCCAGCGGGGACCTTTCCCACAGGGTGACCAGAGAGGCCCCGGCAGGTTTTTCCCCCGGAGGAGCCCGCTTCGACAACCTAGTCGTGGAAGCGCTCCGGAAAAATGACCCTTCAGGCCTTCTCCGGCTGGATGCCGGCGAGATTGAAGAGGCAGGCGAATGCGGACTCAGGTCTGCCCTTGTTTTTTTAGGGCTTGCAAGAAAAAGGAACATCCGTTTTCTTTCCTATGAAGCCCCGTTTGGTGTGGGGTATGCCGTGGCCTACGCCACGCTCCACGCTGCACCGGACCTGGCGAGAAAGGTGCTCGAAACGTTCTTTACTGAAGGTGAGGGGAGGGCGAGAGAAGAAGCGGCGCGACTTTCCGACCTGCCCGAGATGGCCGAAAGGGCGGGCTGTTTCGTCACCCTGAAGAAAAAAGGCGATCTCAGGGGCTGCATCGGGACAATCCTTCCCAGGAAAGCCGGCCTTGCCGAAGAAATTGCGGAAAATTCCCTATCGGCCGCCTTCGAGGACCCAAGGTTCCCTCCCGTTGAACAACGGGAGCTCGAAGACATCTCCATATCTGTGGACATTCTCTCCGTTCCGGAGGCGGTGGCCGACACCACCCTCCTGGACCCGAAAAAGTTCGGCGTGATCGTGGAGAAGAGTGGGGCAAGGGGTGTGCTCCTTCCTGACCTGGAGGGCGTTGATACAGTTGAGGCCCAGCTTTCCATCGCCGCCCGGAAAGCGGGGATTTCCGACTGGCGTACCGCATCGGTTAGAAAATTTACCGTCCGGAGGATCAGGGAGATGGGGCGTCCATGACGGACGGTTTCCGTGCGGCGCTCTGGTGGAGACGGGAACAGGAGAAAATCCGCTGCCTTTTATGCCCTCACTGCTGCCTTCTCGAACCCGGCGAAACCGGAAAATGCAGTGCCAGAAGGCATGAACGGGAAAGAGGACTCGTCACCCTGAATTACGGGAGAGTTTCGTCCGCCGCAGTGGACCCGATCGAGAAGAAGCCCCTCTACCACTGGAATCCCGGAACATCCATCCTGTCCCTGGGAACAGTGGGGTGCTCCATGGACTGTCCGTTCTGCCAGAACTGGCGTATCGCAGGGTGGGATCCTGCTCTTTCTCTCGCCTCAATGGATCCGGAGGACGTTGTCCGCTCGGCGGCGAAAATGGAAAGCAGAGCCGTCGCCTTTACTTACACCGAGCCCTTTGTGTGGTTCGAATTCCTCCTCGATGCTTCCCGGGCTCTTCGGAAAGCGGGATTGTCCACGGTGCTCGTGAGCAACGGGATGGTCCTTCCGGAACCTCTCGGCGAACTGCTCCCCTTTGTCTCCGCGGCCAACATCGACCTGAAGGCCTTCACTCCTGAGGCGTACCGTTTCCTGGGAGGAAACCTGGAGGCAGTAAAAAACACGATCCGTACCCTCATCACCGGTGGTGTTCACGTGGAGGTAACCTTCCTCCTGGTGCCGGGCATAAACGATGACAGAGAGGCCTTCGGCCGCATGGTCCAATGGCTCGCTTCCCTCGATCCCCGGCCGGTTCTTCATATCTCCCGGTACTTTCCCGCCAGGAAATGGACCGTGCCGCCCACACCAAAGGAAATGGTGGATGAGTACTGTGCCCTGGCCCGGAAGGGCCTTCCCTGGGTCTATCCCGGCAATACGGGGGAGCGGAGCGAAACGAGGTGCCTTTCCTGCGGAGCTCTTCTTGTTGCCAGAAGAGAGTATTCCATAATCGAGAACAACCTCGATTCCCATGGAAGATGTGCGGCGTGCGGCACGCAGTCGCAGATCTTCATAACCGAACTACCTGGAGCTGATTGAATGAGAAAACGGCTTTTCCTTGTATTCTTCGCTCTCGCAGCCGCAGCGGCCCTTGGTTTTACCTACCGGACGATCTACTATCCGGCGGAATGGTGGCACGAATACCTGCCCGCAGGTGCGGGTGAACCGGTCCCCGTCCTCGTGCGGCAGGGCATGAACGCCAGGAAGGCGGCAGATGAATTCGAATCCGCCGGGGTCCTGGAGGGAGGAAAAGCTTCCGACCTGGCCCGGTGGATGACCAGGTTTTCCATCGACCGGCGGCTGAAGCCCGGAATGTACCATATACGAAGGGGATCTCCCTGGGAAGTGGCCAGGCAGCTTGAAAAGGCTGAACCTGCCGTGTCGTCCGCCACCATAGTGCCGGGCACGGATATTTATTCCTTCCCGGGTATTTTTACACCTCCTCTCGCAGGGGAGACTATGGAAAAGATCCTCACCCGGAACGATCTGTTCCCGAAAGAGATCGCCGCACTGCTGCCCGCTGAGCAGGAAGGACGGATTGCCTTCCTGCTGCCGGAGACGGTCCAGACTGCGGAAAACAGCGGTGAGGAAGTTGTGTCGTCGGCTGCGCGTCTGTGGTGGGACAGGATAGGATCGCAGATCCCCGAGGAAAAGAGAACGGCGGAATACTTCCTGGAAATGGCTATTATCTCTTCCCTCATAGAACGGGAGGCCCTCTGGGATGAAGAACGGGCGCTCATCGCCGGAGTCATAGAAAACAGGATGGAAAAGAAAATGCCTCTCCAGATCGATGCCACGGTGGTGTATGCATGGAAAAAAGAGGGAAGAACCCTGACTCGCGTACTCTACAAGGATCTGGAAATCGATTCTCCGTACAACACCTATAAAATACCGGGACTTCCTCCCGCCCCCATCTGCATTCCGTCGGAGAAATCGTGGCTCGCCGCCCTCAGCCCCGAAGAGACGAAGTATCTGTATTACGTGGCCGGCCAGGACGGAAGGCATCTTTTCTCCGAGAGCCTCAGCGGCCACCAGCGGAATATACGGAAGGTGCGGGGGAAATGACCTCCGCCGGAAGAAAGGACATTGCTCCCGACATGGGAAGGCTGCTTTTCGCCCTTCCCAGAGATTCCATCGTTCTTTTCAGCTGGACCGTTTCAGAATACGACGGGCTCGGATTCGTAACGACGGAAAACGGGAACGAGAAAGACGGGGAAAGAGGATCCCGCCTGGAAAATGGAGCCGGAAACGGGGCCCGGGGCCTTGTTTCCCTCTTCTTCCCTTCGGAGAAGCGGCAGGACGTGTTAGAATTGGTTAATGCCCTGAAATCAGAAGGGATGAGCCTGGAGCTTCTTCGGGAGGAGGAGCCATGTTCTTTCGCTCGGGCAAAAACAGAAGACTATCCGGAGGAATTCGATTCGATATGAGTGTCAACGCCAGGCTGGGAAAAGCCCTGAAGTCGCTCCTTTCACAAGGTGCGGATTTCGCGGATCTCTATTTCGAGACATCCTCGTCTCATTCCTTCGTGTACGAGGAAGGGACCTTCGAGGAAATTTCCTCTTCCAGTTCAGAGGGGACAGGCGCCCGCATCGTCAGGGGAGAATCCACATCCCACGTCCATGCGCCGGGTGTAGGCACTGCCACGGGTTTTACGTGCCTCGGAAGGGCCGCGTCGAACATCGGTCTCCTTCTTCCTCCCTGCGGGGGAAGCGATGTTCGGGTGATCGGCGTGGAAGAAATCCTTGCTCTCCCGGACTTCTCTTTCTTCAAGGATGTGGACGGAAGGATCAGAAGAGCCTCCATGTGGGTGAAGCAGGTTTCCATGCATCTTGAAACAGCCTGCAGGAGTTTTGCCGTGTTCAACAGCGAGGATACCTTCGCGGGAGACAGGAGGCAGTACACCCTCTTCAGCGTGGAAGTGGTGGTGGAAAAGGGAGGAGTGCTGCAGACAGGTTACGAGTCGGAAGCCCTTTCCTTGGGCAGTCCAGAATTTTTCCGGGAAATTTCCCCGCTGAAAGTCGCTGAAAGCGCACTGGCACGGGCACTTCTCATGCTGGACGCGCCTGAATGCCCTGCCGGGGCCATGCCGGTCCTGCTCTCCGGCGAGGCGGGAGGGACCATGGTGCATGAAGCCTGCGGCCACGGGCTTGAAGCGGATATCATACAGAAGGACTTTTCTGTCTACAGGGGCAAAATCGGGCAGGCAGCGGCGAGCCCCCTGGTGACCCTCGTTGATGACGGCTCCCTTCCCGGGCTTCTGGGAAGCGGGATCTGCGACGACGAGGGAACACCCTGCCGCAGAAATGTTCTCATCGAAAAAGGGGTGCTGAAAAGCTACCTCACCGACAGGACATCGGCACGGACGGACGGCCTTCCCCTTACGGGCAACGGCAGGAGGAGCTCCTTCCGTTCCATTCCCCAGCCCCGCATGACGAACACCTACATCGAGCCCGGTGAAACCTCCCCGGAGGATATGCTCAGGGGGATGAAACACGGCCTCTTTGTACGGAAGATGGGGGGAGGTGAAGTGGACCCCACCTCCGGTGATTTTGTTTTTCAGGTCACCGAAGGATATCTCGTAAAGGACGGGCGGATAGCCCACCCTGTCCGCGGAGCCGTCCTCACGGGGAATGGCCCCGAGGTCCTGTTCAAAATCGAGGCGGTGGGAAACGACCTCCACTTTTTGCCGGGGATGTGCGGGAAATCGGGACAGAGCGTGCCTGTTTCCGACGGGCAGCCTTCCCTGCTGCTCCAAAGCATGGTGATAGGAGGCGCGGGAGCCTGATATGAGTTTTTTCGGAAATAAAGATACAGCCCGCGAGCGAAGACCGTCCAGGGGAAAAGGAAAAAGAAGCGGAGGAGGCATTCTTTCCCTCTGGGGCGAAGTGTTTGCCTTTCTTGTGCTCGCTTTTCTGCTCTATGTGCTCGCATCGATTTTTTCGCTCCGGACGGGAGCCTGGGGAGAACAGATACACTTTTCCCTGCTGAGAAACTGGGGAGGAGCGGTCATCATCCCCGTTCTTTTCGGAGGGTACCTCTGCGTCTCCTACCTCCTGAAGACGGGGGCAAAGGGTATTATCAGACAATTCCTGGGTACAACCCTCCTGTTTTTCTGCTCGGCCCTCCTCTTCGGCCTCTTCCGGATGGCCGCGGTATTCCAGGGAGTGGCCGTCCTGTCCCCTGGATACCTGGGCGACGGCCTCGCCATTTTTTTTACCCGCAACATAGGCTCTCTTGGTACCCTGCTTCTCGGTGCCGCGTTCCTTGTTCTTTCGGCGAGTCTCTACGGTTTTTTCCAGCCCGCTGCGGTGATCCGGAAAATTTCCCTGCTGGTGAAGACGATTTCGAGCGAAAAATGGAAGCGGATGCCCTTCCCCGAAGACGGGGCCCCGCAGCCCTCTCCGGTTTCGCCTGAGGAGGAGCCTTCCCCGGGTGTGCTTCCCGAAGGAAACCGCCCCCCCCGGCCGTGGTCCCTTTCCTCTCCCGCCGGGCGGGAAGACCCCGTGGAAGACTCCGTGGAGGAGCCCGGGGAAAATCTCTTTCCCGGATCCCCCGTGGCAGGGAAAGACGACCCCTTGCTTCAGAAAGAGAATGAAGATCTCGCCGGCGACGACGATGATTTCTTTCTGCGAAAGCGGGGCAGGGAGACGGAACCATCCACCCCCGAACCAGCCGCCGAAACCCCCCCTGGACCTTTCGCTGCCGGTGATGAAAGGCCTTCCTCTGAAGAAGAACCGGAAGAAGGAGAAGAGGGGAAGGATCCCCATGCTCTTCCGGATATCGAATTCAACGAACTGGAGGGAACGGAGAAAAAAGTGCGGGGGGCCTCTTTCCCCCCTCCCCTGGATATTTTCGGACCGAAGCAGCTTCTTGATTCCCGGGAGACCAATGAAACGGTACAGGAGCAGGCTGCTTCCATCATCGCCACCCTCGCGGATTTCGGCGTGAGCGCCGAGATGGCCGACGTGGTCATCGGCCCCACGGTCATCCAGTTCCAAATGCAGCTTGCACCCGGAATAAAGGTCAGCAAGGTGGCAGGCCTGAGCAACGACCTGGCCGTTGCACTGACCGTTCCATCCCTGCGGATTGAAGCTCCGATCCCGGGAAAACCCTACGTGGGAGTGGAGATACCCAACCCGAAGAGACGGGGGATTTCCATCCGCACAATCCTGGAATCCCAGATATTCCAGGACAACGAGTATGACCTTCCCCTTCCCATGGGAGTGAGGGTGGATTCGCGCCCCCTCGTGGTGGGACTCGAGGACCTGCCTCACCTGCTGGTGGCGGGAACGACGGGTTCGGGAAAAAGCGTTTTCGTGACGAGCTGCATCACGGGACTCTGTTCATACCGCTCCCCTGAGGAGTTACGGCTCATCCTGATCGACCCGAAGAGAGTGGAAATGAGCATGTACGAAAATCTCCCCCATGTGCTGGCCAAGCCGGTGGTTTCCCCCAAGAAGGCTGTGCAGGCCCTTGCCTGGGCGGTCCGGGAGATGGAGCACCGGTACGAGATTTTCGCCCGCGCCAGGGTGAGAAACCTGAAGTCCTACAACCAGTGTGTCCTGCCGAAAGCGCAGCTCCCGTACATCGTGATCGTGGTGGACGAACTGGCGGACCTCATGTTCACAGCCCAGAAGGAAGTGGAGGACTATATCTGCAGGCTTGCCCAGATGGCCAGGGCGACCGGAATTCACCTTATCCTGGCCACCCAGCGTCCCTCGGTGAATGTCATCACCGGTCTCATAAAAGCGAATGTTCCCGCGAGGGTCGCCTTTACCCTCCCGTCCCAGACCGACTCCCGGACCATCATCGATATTTCCGGCGCGGAGAGGCTCCTCGGGAAGGGAGACATGCTGTTCGTCAGTTCGAGATATCCGAGGCCTCTCAGGGTCCAGTCGCCGTTCATCGACGACGGAAAGA
Organism: Aminivibrio sp.; assembly: GCA_018057035.1. The sequence continues at coordinate 22,997 of JAGPEN010000002.1, forward strand.
GCATCGAGATTATCAACTATCTCAGGAACGTCTTCGGGGATCCCGAGTACGTGGATATCGAGGACCAGGGAGGGGATGCCCCTTCCGGAGGCGACACGTCCTACGCTGACGATCCCCTGCTCGAGGAGGCCGTGGACATCGTCCTGGACACGGGGATCGCTTCCGCAAGCAGGCTGCAGCGGCAGCTGCGGGTCGGGTTCACCAGGGCCGCACGGCTCATCGACACTATGGAGCAGATCGGCATAGTGGGTCCCCCGGAGGGGTCAAAACCGAGAGAAATCCTCGTGGACGACGAGAGGGCCAGGGAAATGCTCCGGTCCGCCTCCGGCCATGGAGACTGACGTGGGGGAGATCGTCCTTCCGGGCGTCCGGGCGTCCTTTTCTGACGGCGGGCCAGGCGAACCTCTGGTCATCGTCGCCGGGGGAAGGGAGCCTTCGTTGTCATGGCTGCGGGATCTCCTTCCGGGAAAGGAGCTCTGGTGCGCCGATTCGGGGCTCGTTCCGTGCATGAAGGCAGGCTTCACTCCTTCGAGGCTTCTCGGTGACGGGGACAGCACGCCGCCGGCCCTCTGGGAACAGGTCGCCTTGGCGGGAACAACGGCAGTCGAGTCTTTCCCCGCCGACAAGGATTTCACGGATCTCCAGCTCGCCTTCTTCCGTGCCGCCGGGGAAGGCCGGCGGGAGGTCATCGTTTCCGGCTGCTGGGGCGGGAGGTTCGACCATCTCTGGTCCGCAGTCCATTCCGCTCTGTGGGCGGACGAGAGGGGCGTCAGGGTGCTTGCGTTTGCCGATCACCTGGAGGTTCTCTTCCTGGTCCACGGGGGAGAGGAATGGGAACTGGACGTCACGGCCGGAAGTTATTCCGTCCTGTCTCTTCTGCCTCTCGGAGGGAAATGCCTGGGGGTGTTCCTGGAAGGAACGAAGTGGGAGCTGAAAAACGCCGGGCTTCTGCCGGGGAGGCCTTTTGCCGTCAGCAACCGGCTTGTGGAAAAAGAAAAGCCCAGAATCTCCGTTAGGGAAGGAATTCTGGGCGTTTACCTCGGTTCAGGAGAAAAAGCGGGCTGATCAGACAGCCCGCTTCACTCTTCCGGCTTTGAGGCATCGTGTGCAGATCCTCATCCTGAGAGACTCGCCGCCGCCGACATCGGCTTTCACACTCCGAAGATTGACGAGCCACCGTCTGCGGGTGTGGCGGTTGGAATGGCTTACGGCGTTCCCCGTTGCAGGGCCCCTTCCGCAGCATTCACATACTCTGGCCATGATTTCGCCCCCTTGTTGCGATATATTTCGATAAGGATTCATCCAAACGGAAGAATTCTAGCACAGAGGTGAGCGGGGAGCAAATGCTTTTCTTCGGGAAAAAGAAGAAAAAAGGGGATGAAATTGAGAATCGGAGAAAATTATTTCGGGGCTCGAAAGAAAAATCCTGCCGTTCAGCTTCTTCCCTCCATATCAGGGAGAAGGAGCCTTTTTCTTTTCTCCATTGAACGATATACTGTAAACCGAAGCATGTCGGGCTCCCCAAAAGCCGAAAAAAAGGATTCCCGTTCCTTTTTGCTTCTGTATAATGTTGTCCGTTCCCAACCGGCTTTTTCAGCCCGTATTCGATGTATCCTTCAGGGAGGAGCGAGCGTATGAAATTCAGCGAAAAAATGGCCGAGATCGAGGCCATCGTCGGACGGCTTGAAAAGGAAGCCCTTCCCCTTGAAGAAGCTTTGGCGCTGTTCGAAAAAGGAGTGGCAAGGATCAGGGAATGTCAGGCTTATCTCAGGGAGGCAAAACAGAGGGTCGCACTTCTTTCCTCCGACGGAAAGGAAGTGCCCTTTTCCGACGGGGCGGCGAACGAGGAGGACGGGGAATGAACAGAGGTGATTTCAAGCTTCAGTTCGACCGGGCCAGGGCTTTTATCGAAAAAAGCCTTGAGGATCTGTGCTCACGCCCGTTCTCACAGGTTCCCCCGAGACTCATGGACTCCATGGCCTATTCTCTCAGGGCTGGAGGGAAGCGCCTGAGGCCGGTCCTCTGCATAAAGGCCGGAGAGATTTTCGGGCTTGAAAGGGAGAAGACGGTTCCCCTCGCTCTCGCTCTCGAAATGATCCATACCGCGTCGCTCATCCACGACGACCTCCCCGCCATGGACAATGATACTCTCAGAAGAGGAAAACCCACCAATCATGTCCTTTTCGGCGACGCTCTCGCCATCCTCGCAGGGGACGCTCTCATGGCCTGGGCTTTCGAGCATCCTCTTTCCGCCCTTCCCGGCATGGGACTGCCCTCCGACAGGATATGCAGCTCCATGCACGTACTGGCGAACGCCCTCGGCCCGGCGGGCATCTGCGGCGGGCAGGTACTCGACATCGACGGTCAGAGCATGGACGATTCCCCGGATTTTCCCTGGAAGGTGACCCGTCAGAAGACTGCCGTCCTTCTTCGGGCGTCCATCCTGTCAGGGGCGATCCTCGCGGGAGCCGACGAGGAATCCCTGACGGCCCTGGGCGCTTACGGGGACCATCTTGGCTCCGCCTTCCAGATAGTCGATGATATCCTCGATGTAACATCCACGGCGGAAGAGCTGGGGAAAACACCGGGAAAGGACGAGTCGCAGAACAAGAGAACCTTTGTTGCCGCATACGGCCTTCAGAAAGCCCGGGAACTTGCGTCCCGCGAGAGCAGGCTCGCTTCGGCGGCCCTGGAAGGCGTTTGCGGCGACACGGTATTTTTCTCCGATCTTTCGGAATATCTTTGTGAACGGACGAAGTGACATGGCGATTCTTGAAACGCTGAAAGACTATACGGAACTCAGGGACCTTTCCAGGGAGAACGTCAGCGCTCTTGCCGGCGAACTGCGGGAACGGATCACTTCCGTCGTTCTGCAGAACGGGGGACATCTTGCGTCCTCCCTCGGTGCGGTTGAACTCGTTCTCTCCCTTCTGCGTTCCTTTGACCCGGCGGAAGACCGAATCCTCTTCGACGTGGGACACCAGGCTTACGCCTACAAGCTTCTCACAGGGAGGCTCGAACGGTTCCATACACTCAGGCAGTGGGGAGGAATCAGCGGATTTCCGAGAAGGAGGGAAAGCTCTTTCGACCATTTCGACGCCGGTCACAGCAGCACCTCTCTCTCGGCCGCCCTGGGGTTTGCCAAGGCGAGGGATGTCCTGGGGAAGAAGCACCACGTGGTGGCGGTCATCGGCGACGCCGCCCTCCTCAACGGCCTCGCCTTCGAGGCGCTGAACTATACCAGGGAATCCGGGACGAAAGTGATTTATGTCCTCAACGACAACACCATGTCCATCAGCCCCCGGGTCGGAGGCATGGCCACCCACCTGGCCCGACTGAGTTCCAGTTCGGCCTACAACTGGCTCAAGAAGGCCATAAAGGAATCCTGCGTGTCCCTACCCCGGGGGCAGGCTCTTGAGAATGTCCTGGGCAAGATGAAGGACCACATAAAGACCATCGTCAAGCCCGTCAACATTTTCGACGAGATGGACATAAACTACTGGGGTCCCTTCGACGGTCACAATACTGAGGAGCTTGAAAACGTCTTCGAGCTGGCGAAGAAATACGACCGGCCGGTGCTTCTGCACGTGGTGACTGTCAAGGGAAAAGGTTCCGAGCAGGCCGAGAAGGACCCCACCGCTTTCCACGGTGTTTCTCCCGCCCGGCCGAAAGAGCCGGGCGAAAAGGCGGGAAGATCCTGGAGCGAAGCAGCCGCCGGAATCGTCCTCGACATGGCGGAAAAGGACAGGCGGATCGTCTGCCTTACTGCGGCCATGAAATGCGGGAGCCGACTGGACGATTTCGCCTCCCGGTTCCCTGACAGGTTTTTCGACGTGGGGATCGCCGAAGGACACATGGTGACCATGGCGGCTGGAATGGCCGCGGGAGGACTGAAACCGGTGGTTTTTGTCTATTCCACCTTCCTGCAGCGGGCCATGGACCAGGTTGTGCATGACGTCTGCATGCAGAATCTTCCCGTCACCTTCGCCGTGGACAGGGCAGGCCTCGTCGGGGAGGACGGGGAGACCCACCAGGGGCTTTTGGACATCCCCTGGTCCAGGCCTGTGCCGAACCTTGTCATGACGGCTCCCCGGGACGAGGAATCGCTGCGGCACCTCTTCCTTTACGGGGGAAAACATGAGGGGCCCGTGATGATCCGCTTTCCCAGGGGAACTGCAGTCCCCTGCCTGAAAAAGGGGAGTTCCCTGATAACGCCTTCTGCTCCGGACATCCTGAAGCCGGAAATACTCGAGGCGGGAAGCGAATGGGCCCTCATCGGCTACGGAAAAACAGTGGAGCTCATGCTTCGGGCGAGGGAAACGGCCAGGAGCCAGGGAATCTTCCCCCTTCCCACGGTAATGGACCTCAGGTGCCTGAAACCCCTTCCCGAACAGGACCTGCGGGAAATCCTCGCGTCCCACTCCTTCGCCATCGTGGCGGAGGACGGATATGCCACCGGCGGCGCCGGAGAGGCCATAGCCGCTATGACCAGGAACATGACGGAGGATAAGCCCGCTGCCCTTTCCCTGATGGGGGTCCCTGATATTTTTGTTCCCCAGGGAACGATCCGGGAACAGGAGGAATATTGCGGTCTCACCCCGGGGAAAGTGGTGAATTGTTTTGTCGAGTTCCAAAAAAGAGCGTATCGACAGGCTGCTCGTATCTAGGGGGCTCGTTGAGACGAGAACAAAGGCCCAGGCGCTCCTTCTGGCGGGGAAGGTTTTCGTGGGCGGTTCCCGGGTGGACAAGACGGGTTCCCTGGTTCCTTCGGATGCCCCGTTGGAAGTTCGGGATGACGGGGAAAAATGGGTCAGTCGGGGAGCCCACAAACTTCTCAAGGGGCTCGATTCCTTTGGCGTATCCCCTGAGGATTTGGTCTGCGTGGATATCGGTGCCTCCACCGGCGGTTTCACCCAGGTGCTTCTCGAGAGAGGGGCCAGGAAGGTGTACGCGGTGGACGTGGGATACGGTCAGCTCGCATGGTCCCTGAGGAATGACGAAAGAGTGGTTGTCATGGAAAGGACCAACGCCCGGACTCTCACCCCGGAGCTTTTTCCGGAAATCCCCGGCCTCGTCGTCGCCGACGCATCCTTTATTTCACTCAAGCTCCTGATCCCTCCGGTCAGGCTGATTCTCTCCCCGGAGGGACAGGCCATACTGCTGGTGAAACCCCAGTTCGAAGTCGGGAAAGGACGGGTCGGCAAAGGGGGAGTGGTCCGGTCGAAGGAAGACCACATTTCGGTACTACGGGATATTCTCGCCTTCTGTGAAGAGAGCGGCGATTTCCACCCGGCGGGACTGGCATTTTCACCGATTACCGGTCCCATGGGGAATATTGAGTACCTTCTCCACGTGGTCAGGACAAAAGGATCCGGCCGGCCGCTGTCGCCGGAGAAAACAGTGGAAGAAGCCCATCACTTTTTCCGGAAGGATGGATAGGCAATGGTTGATCCCCGCATCGGAATGCTTGTCAACACACGAAAACCAGGAGCGCTCGCAATGGCCGGATCCCTCCTCGAATGGGGAAAGGCGTCAGGCGTCTCCTTTCTGTTCCCGCCCCATGAGGCTTCTGTCCTGGGAATACAGGGTGTCGATGACGAGGAGTGGAAAAGGACCGTTTCCATCGCGGTCGTCATCGGAGGCGACGGGACGTTCCTCAGGGCGGCCAGGTACGTCCTTGGAGCGCCCATCTCCCTTTACGGCATCAACCTTGGCCATCTCGGCTTTCTCGCGTCCGGCAAGGCCGAGGAGGCGGAAAAAGACCTTGAGGCAATTCTGAGAGGCGAATATTCCCTGCTGTCACACCGGGTTCTCGAAGGGAAAATCTGCAGAGACGGAAAAAACATCCACACCCTGTTCGCCCTGAACGACCTGGTCCTCGCAAAAGGGGCCATGGCCAGGGTGATGCATATCGAAGTGAGCCTCGGCGACAAGGTGCTCAACACGCTGCCTGCGGACGGCATCATTGTTTCCACTCCAACGGGATCCACGGCGTATGCCCTGTCCGCCGGAGGACCGATCGTCCCTCCCCATATTCCCTGCATGATCATCGTTCCCATCTGTGCCCACACCCTCTATACCCGTCCGGTGCTCGCCGGAGAGAACGACGTCATTACCCTCACCCCGAAGGGAAACCACAGGGACCTGCTTCTCACCCAGGACGGGCAGCTCGGATATGAAATTCTCCCCGGTGACAGCATACGCATCTCCCTGAACGGCGAGAAGGCCGTCAGCGTGATCGCCCTGCCCACGAGAAACTACTTCGATCTTCTCCAGGAGAAACTCCAGTGGGGAAGGGGTATTGTCACCTTCGAAAAGGAGTGATCCCCCCCATGATCGAGGAAGTGACCATTCGGAACGTGGGGGGAGTGGCTTCGGCAACCCTCCGGTTTGAAAAAGGCCTGACCGTCATAACGGGTGAAAGCGGAGCGGGCAAGAGCAGTCTTGTCCGTTCTCTCGAACTTCTCGGCGGGAAAAGGAGCCAGTCGGCCTTTCTTCGCTCCGGAGAGGAAGAGGGGGCCGTTGAGGCGGTGCTTGCGGGAGTTTCAGGCGACAGGGCCGGTGCTGCCTTTTCGGAAGATGAAGACGGTTCCGTTCTCTTCGCCAGGAGAACCTTTTCCAGAAGCGGACGAAACCGGACGTACTTCCAGGACAGGGCTGTGCCTCTTTCCACATTTTCCTCGGTGATGAACGAAGAAATGCGCATCCAGAGCCAGTTCGCCCAGATCGAGCTGCTCGATCCGAAACGGCAGATGGAGATTCTTGATTTCTGCGGAGGCGTGGAGGCCTCGAGTCTGAAAGAGGCTTTGTCCAGAACCTTTTCCAGTGCCGTGGAGTGCGACCGGTCCATGAGGGCTGCGAAGGTCCGCGAACAGGAACTGAAAAGCCGTTTCCAGGACGGAGAGGCTATCCTCGCGGCGGCGAAGGGGCTGAAACTGGCCCCGGGGTGCGAAGCGGCATGGGAATCGGAGGTTCAGACCCTTTCCCTCCGGACCGAACGTCTGAAAAAAGCCAAGGACAATCTTCTGCGGATGACGGGAGGAGCGGCGGGCCAGGGACTGCTCGATCTGCTCGAATCAAGCGGCCTCGAACTGCTGCGGTGCTTTGAAAACAATGAGAGCGGACTCGCGAAACTCTTCAACGAAGGACTGGAGAGGTTCCAGGTTTTTGCACGGGAAGCGGCCAGGATGACGGCCGGGCAGTCCGTTGACGAGATGGAAAGGGAACAGGATCTTCTGGAGAAAAGGGGAGGTCTCCTGAGGAAGCTGAAAAGAGCCTCAGGGACGGCCTCCGCGGAAGAGTTCCTTGAATGGTGCAATGAAGCGAAAAGAGCTTCCGAATGGATCCGGGAACAGGAACGGAATCTAGCGGAGCTGGCGGAAAAAGGCCGGGTGTTCCGGAGGGAGGCTGCCGGACTGGCGGCCGAATTACGCTCCCTTCGTACCGACACGGCTTCAAAGCTGGAACGGGATGTCAACCGCCATCTCGCCGACCTTGCCATGGAGGAATGCCGGTTTTCCGTCCGTCTCTCGGAACTGGAAAAAATAAGGAGCACCGGAGCGGATGAAGTTTCTTTTACCCTGTCCGCGGGGGGAAAAGGGGAAACTCCGGTGAACAAAACCGCATCGGGGGGTGAACTGAGCCGGATTCTCATTGCGCTCCAGCTTTCTCTCCCGGAATCATCCCTTCCTCCGACCCTGGTATTCGATGAAGTGGAGGCGGGCCTTGGCGGCCGAGCCGCCGTCCTTGCCGGGTACAAGCTGCAGGAACTATCCCGCAGATGCCAGGTCGTTCTTGTCACTCATGAAGCAACCATAGCTGCATTGGCGGACCATCACTACCTGGTGAGGAAAAACGGGGAATCAGTGGAGGCCATCAAGCTTGGAGAAGATGAGCGGGCGGCGGAAATAGCCAGGATGCTCTCCGGTGACGCCGGTCTTCCCGAGGCAATGGAACATGCGAAAAAACTCCTTTCCGGAAGGCCTGAGTCCCTGATTTCCGCTGAATCGAAAAATTGACATTCATTGAAGAACTTCGTATAATGCTACGGTTCGGTGTATATATCGCACGGGGCAGGCCGTAAACCTTCACGGGTGCCTGGGCCCCCGGCGGGAGGAGGAAAAGAATGTACGCTATCGTTGAAACAGGCGGCAAGCAGTACCGGATCCAGGAGGGCGACCTGCTGAAGGTTGAATCCCTTGGAGTTGCGGAGGGAGAATCAGTGATCCTTGACAAGGTCCTTTTCGTGGGCCGGGATGACGGGATATCCGTCGGGACTCCCTATGTCCCGGGTGCGTCAGTAAAGGCCTCGGTGGTCACCAACGGAAAAGACCGCAAGGTGCTTGTATTCAAGTTCAAGAGCAAGAAAAATTACCGTCGCCTGAGAGGGCACAGACAGCATTTTACGGAGATACGGATCGATTCCATCACTCCGGGAGCCTGATAAATGACGGAAATCTCCGTCGGCCTGAAAGCCGGTCGGAAAGTTGCCATTGTGGCAACAGGGCATACGGGGTTTTCCGAGAGAGGTTCCGATGTCGTTTGCGCTGGCGTTTCAGCCCTTGTCCAGGCTCTGTTTTACGGATTCCATGAGGTGTTGAAACAAAGAGGCCTGCGGTCCGCCATTGACAAAAAAAAAGCGAAAATGTCCCTTGACTGGACTGAGTGTTCAGCTTCGGAGGGGGATGTCCTGGCGGAGACCATTATTGGCTCGCTGAAAGAAATTGCCCGGGTTTATCCCGATCATGTCCGAATTGTGGAGGTGCACGTAAATGAATTGGATTTTTGATCTGCAGTTCTTTGCCCATAAAAAAGGCCAGGGGAGCAGTACAAACGGCAGGGACAGCGAAGGAAAGCGCCTTGGCATCAAGAAATACGCCGGCCAGGCCGTAAAGGCGGGAAACATTATCGTCCGGCAGCGGGGGACAAAGATTCACCCCGGCAAGAATGTCGGCATCGGCAAGGATGACACCCTTTTCGCCACAAGTGAGGGTGTGGTCAACTTCGAGACGAAGGGCAGCAGGAAGTTCGTTTCCGTGGTTCTTGAACTGGCCGAATAGGCCCGTCTTTTGGAGACCGAAAGTAGAACAGCATCAAAAGGGCCTTCACTTCTTTCCGTACTGCCGGGAGACAATAAACATTTTCCGGTGTGCGGGAGGATGTCCCGGGTCCTTTTTTTATTTGGTAAAACTGAAGGGAATATGGGATTTCACCCGGTGATGACATGAAATTCGTTGATTTCGTAAAAATTGAGGTGTCCGGAGGACGGGGTGGAAACGGCTGCCTGAGTTTCCGGAGAGAGAAATTCATACCGAAAGGCGGCCCTGACGGCGCTGACGGAGGAAAGGGCGGAGACATAATCTTCGAGGCCGCCCCCGGAACGCTGACCCTGGCTGACTTCCAATACGAGAAAAAATTCCAGGCGGGCCACGGTCAGCCCGGCAAGGGCGGGCTGAAATCGGGTGCGGCGGGGGAGGACCGGATCATTACGGTTCCCTGCGGTACAATTGTCTATGATGATGATACGGGAGAAATTCTCGCAGACCTGGTCGAACCCGGAGAAAGAGTGGTAATTGCCAGGGGAGGAAGGCCCGGAAGAGGGAATGCGCATTTCGCCAACTCGGTGAGAAAAACGCCCCGCTTCGCGGAAAAGGGAGACGAAGGAGAAGAAAAACGGCTTCTGCTGGAATTGAAACTCATTGCGGACGTGGGGCTCGTCGGTTTTCCAAATGCGGGAAAATCGAGTCTCCTTGCGGCTATTTCGACGGCGAAGCCGAAAATTGCCGGTTACCCCTTCACAACCCTTTCACCCAACCTTGGCGTCCTGTCTGTGGACGACCAGAAAATCGTGATCGCCGACGTTCCCGGTCTCATCGAGGGAGCCCACGAGAACAAGGGGCTCGGTGTGTATTTTCTCCGGCACTTAGAGAGAACACGGTTTCTTGTTCACCTTCTCGATCTCTCCTCCGGCTCCGCGGAAGATGTACTTGACCAATGGAAAATCGTCAGGGAAGAATTCCGCGCCTACAACGCCATGGCGGGCGACCGTCTTCCCGGCGAAGAAAGGGAAGACCTCCTGTCCCGTCCATGCATCGTCGTGGGAAACAAGATAGACCTGGCGGGGACGGCCGACGTGGACCGGGAGGTGAGGTCCTTCATGGAACGGGAAGGCATTCCATACTTCACTGTCAGTGCCATGACGGGGGAGGGCATCGACGGCTTTATTCCGGCCATCGTATCTCTGGCGCGGAATAACCCGCGCCCCGCAGGAGCAACCAGGCTGGTTGCCCCTGAGACACCGGAACCGGTGCGGCAAAGAAGGAAAAAAGAACCTGTTTCCATTGTCAGGCTTCAGGACGGCTCTGGTTTCAGGGTGGTCCACGAAGCGCTCGAAAAAATTCTGCAGCGGTATGATTTTGAGCACGAGGACGCAATTTTGAAATTCGCCCGGCTCGTCCGGAGATTCAGGATTGAGGAACTCCTGGAAGAAAACGGCGCCCAAAAAGGTGATAAAGTGTATATAGGAGACCTTGAATTCGATTTCGAACCTGACAAGGTCATGGAGTGACGGCTGACAACAGGGGAATGACGGACGTGCACGAAAGAGCCCGAAAGACGCTGAGAAAAATAGGGATCATGGGCGGAACCTTCGATCCGATCCATTTCGGCCATCTTCTTGCCGCAGAAGAAAGCAGGACTGCCCTCGACCTGGACGAAGTCATCTTCATTCCGGCGGGGGATCCTGCCCATAAAAGGGAACGCAAGACGGCATCCCCCGAAGACAGGTATGTCATGACACTCCTCACGACCCTGGGGAACCAGAAATTTACCCCTTCAAGAATCGAGATCGACCGCAAGGAACCGAGCCATACGGTGGATACGCTGAGGGAAATGCGGCACTGGTATGCCCCTGAGAAAGTGGAATTTTACTTTATCACCGGGCTTGATGCGGTGCTCGGCATAACCACGTGGAAAGAGCACGAAGCCCTTCCCGGTCTCTGCAGAATTGTCGCCGTCAACAGGCCGGGGTATGTTCCCCAGAAGCTTGAGTCTCTGCCGGCCGAAATGAGGAGCGCCATTATTCCGCTGGAGATCCCCCTCCTTTCCATTTCCAGCACGGAAATCCGCCAGAGGATAGAGCAGGGGAGAAGCATCAAGTACCTTCTTCCCGAGGCTGTGGAACAGTACATCTATAAAAAAGGGCTCTACAGGAGAAAGATGGAGGTGTGAGCCGATGAAAATAATGAAAATCGCCGCCATTCTTCTGCTTGCCGTTACGTCAGCCTTCGCGGGTGCGGCCATGCGCGTCCGGACCTTTGTTGATCCGAAGCCGCAGACCATCAAGGAATCCATCTCCTTCACCGAAGCTTCGGGAACGGCAAACATCCTCCTCATCGGGATCGATGACGTGGATGGAGGCAGAAGGGCGGACGCAATTGCCTTCGCGACTGTCGACATAGACAACAAGATTGTCCGGGTGATGTCCATCCCCCGGGACACCAGGGTCCAGATTCCCGGCAAGGGCTGGGACAAGATCAACCATGCCTATGCCTACGGAGGAGTGGAGAAGCTCCAGGAAACAGTGGTCAATTTTCTGGGACTTCCCGTAAACTATTACGTCCTCGTCAACTACGACACCTTCCCATCCATCATCGACCTCATAGGAGGCGTTGAAGTGGATGTCGAACGGCGGATGGTCTACAACGACTATTCCGGAAAACTCTTCATCAACATCCCGAAGGGATTCCAGAAGCTCGACGGGAAGAATGCCCTTCACTACGTCCGTTTCCGTCATGACGCCATGGGGGATATCGGAAGGGTGAAGCGGCAGCAGGAATTCATAAAGGCGGTCCTGAAAAAAGTCCAGACACCGGCCATGATCCCGAAGATTCCCGAGCTGGTCCAGAAGGCCATAGAAATGGTGAACTCCGATATGACCCCCGCCCAGGCGCTGCAGCTTGCGTCCTACCTTGCCGACCTTTCGGGAGAGAACCTCCATTTCTTTACTCTCCCAGGAAAAGCAGCCTATATTTCCAACCTCAGCTACTGGATAGGGGACACAGCCGAGGCCTCCGCCCAGCTCACCGGACTTCCTGAAAAGACCCCCGACGGGCTCGTTTCCGGTGACCGGGCACCGGAAGGCCAGGAGGGACCCTCCCATAACGGGGAGATTGACCTGGAATCGCTGATTGCCTCGGTGACCACGCCGGTTTCGGTGCTCAACGGCGCAGGAGCGTCCGGGCTCGGCAAAGATGCCGCGACGGCACTCCAGAAAATCGGCATTGATGTGGTGCACATCGGAAACGCAAAGCATTTCGATTATCGGACGACAAGCATCCAGGTCCCGGAAAAAGGTGCCGAGGCAGTCCGGAAAACGGCCCAGGCACTGGGAGAAATAGCAGGGGTGGGCAAGAATCTTATTTCGAAGAGCTCGGCTGTCCCTCATGTTACAATTATCATCGGGAAGGACAGTGAAAAGGTTCTGCAGAGGCTCGGGGGATTAGCCCGCCGATGACAGGAAAAGTGCGGACCTCAACCACTAAAGGAGAAGGTGAAGGATTGAAGAAAGAAAACCGGCTCAGGGATTTTGAATACCTGTACAACGCCCTTGCTGACAAAAGGGGGCTTGATATCGTAGCCATGGACATGGAAGGATCTGCCGCCATTTCGGATACCTTCGTCCTTGTTACGGCGAATTCGGAAATCCACATGGGCACCCTCAGGGATGCGGCCCTGGAAGCATTGAATTCACAAGGCCTGCAGACCACGGTCGAAGGATATGACAGTTCCCAGTGGCGTCTCATAGATGCGGGTGAAGTGGTGGTTCATGTCTTCAGCAGGGCCGGCAGGGACCATTACAAGCTGGAAAAGCTCTGGGGCGACGCCCCGACGTTTCATTTTACCTACGAAGACTGAAATGACAATGACAAACGCAGCCGCCGGACATTACCGGCAGCTGCGTTTTTTGAAGAAGTAGATGTCCTATAATATATCTTATGTTACGTTTTATTGCTTTCCGGGCGGCAGTTTATCCTGCGGAGACCTTTCTGTAGTTTTCGTAAATTGCAAGGAAGGAGTCCACTTTCAGGGACGCTCCGCCCACCAGGGCGCCGTGAATGTCCGGCCTGGAAAGAAGCTCTCCCGCGTTTGAATCCTTGACACTTCCTCCGTACAGTACGGGAATCCGGTTCTGGCCGCCGAAAGCCTCAAGGGCCAGTTTCGCCGCAAAGGCACAGACCTCCTGGGCGTCATCGGGGCTTGCGTTTTTCCCGGTCCCGATAGCCCATACAGGTTCATAGGCAAGTATGAGATCTTTGGCATGGCCTTCCGGCACGGATAGGAAGGCTGAACGAAGCTGGTCCTGCACCACCCGGATCGTTTTTCCGCCTTCCCGTTCCTCGAGGGTTTCACCAAAACAAAGAACAGCCTTCAGTCCTACGTCCAGGGCCTTTCTCAGTTTTTTGGCCACGATCTCGTCGCTATCCCCAAATATGTGACGACGTTCACTATGCCCCACCAGGACATGAGAGCATCCGACGGACCGGACCATTTCCATGGACACGGCACCGGTGTATGCACCCCTGTCCTCGAAATATCCGTCCTGGGCTCCTGCCGATACGGGGGCACCCGGGAGCGCCTTCAGAACAGACGGGATAGCCAGGAAGGGAGGAAAAAGGCAGATATCTACGATATCGCTTCCATAGAGATTTCCGGTAATCCTGTTCGCCAGGGAGCGGCAAAACGCTTCCCCTTCATCAGGGAGCATGTTCATTTTCCAGTTTCCGTAAAGATAGACTTTTTTCATGTCCGGCCCCTCCTCTCGGGATGATTGCTTTCTACTCGGACAGCAGGGGCATTATTCCTGGGAGCTGCCTGCCTTCGCAGAATTCAAGGCTCGCTCCCCCGCCGGTGGAAACATGGGATACGTCCCGGTCGAATCCGAGCTGTTTCGCCGCGGACGCCGTATCGCCGCCCCCGACAACCGTAAGCCCTCCGTTTTTCGTACACCGGGCGACTCCCTCGGCCACTGCCCTTGTTCCCTTCGCAAACAGCGGATTTTCGAATACTCCCATGGGACCGTTCCAGAGGACTGTTTTGGCTCCTGCCGCCTTGTTCGCGAAAAGCTCCGCAGTCTTCGGGCCTATGTCGAGACCCATCAGGTCCTCCGGAATTTCGTCTGCGGGTACGATCCGGTCGCCCTGGGACATGTCCAGGGATGCCCCGGCGACCACGTCGATGGGAAGGAGTATTTCGACGCCCTTTTCATCCGCTTTTTTCATCATTTCAAGAGCGAATCCGGCTTTCTCGGACTCGAAGAGGGACCGTCCGATATTGGCGCCTCCGGCCTTCAGAAAAGTGAAGGCCATGCCCCCGCCGATCAGAATGGCGGTCGCCTTGTCCATGAGATGCTCCACCACCCCGATTTTATCGGACACTTTCGCCCCTCCAAGGATGAGAATGAAGGGCTTTTCCGGGTTCTCGCTCACCGCTGAGAGCATGTTGACTTCCCTTTCCAGCAGAAACCCGGAGAAAGAGGGAAGAACGTTCATGATGGCGTTCGTGGATGCGTCGGCCCTGTGGGAAGCGCTGAAAGCGTCCATGACGAAGACGTCGAATGGGGCCGCAAGGGATTCGGCGAATTTGGGGTCGTTTTCCTGTTCCTCGGGATGAAACCGGAGATTTTCAAGCAGCAGAAGGTTTCCCGGGGCGAGGGATGCAAGAGCTGTTCCGACCTCCGGCCCGATGCACTCGCTGCAGAATTTCACAGGGTGATCAAGGGCTTTTTCCGCCGCGGCCGCAACGTGCGAGAGGGACATTTCGGGAACTTTTTTCCCCTTGGGCCTGCCGAGGTGAGAACAGAGGGCGACCTTCGCGTGCGATTTCAGCAGGGCGGATATAGTGTCTCTGTGGGCCAGAATCCTGGTGAGGTCCGCAACTTCGCCGTTCTTGACGGGTACGTTGAAATCCACCCTGAGCAACACTTTTTTCCCCGCGACGTCCTGGTGGGAAAACAGACGGAGTTTCATGGATAATCTTCCTCCTTCCGGAATCTACTTCCTCTCGCCGCTCCTTGCGGGCGGAACCAAAACCTGTTCGAGCTTTTTCCACCGATATTGTACAGTACTTTTGCTGATGGGAGGCGACTGCAGCCTGCCGAGCTCCTCGAGGGTCACACTGGGATTGGTGATCCTTGACGTCACGAGGCTTTTCAGGACCTCGGGCAGGGATTCGAAGCCAGGCGCAGAAAGGGCCGTCCGGGCCATCTCCAGCTGCCGGGTGGCGGCATCCAGGGATTTCCGGATGTTAGACGAGTCACAGTTTACCAGCATATTCGCCCTGTTTCTCATGGAACGGACGATGGCCTTTTCCTCCATGCGGAGCGATGTTTTTACAAGGCCGATTCTGATGAGAAACGTGACGATTTCCTCCTGGTTTCGGAGGGTGATTTCATGTTTTCCCTGTATGTGTCTCCTGCCGAAGGAAAAACCGCTTTTTTTCAGCATGGCGGCGGCGGTGAGCTCCGTTTCCCTGGAAGGAACCCTAAAACTCAGGTAATATCCGCTTTTTGGAATGTAGAGAGCTCCGCAGCTTCCCCAGAGTCCGCGAAGCCAGTCCGGCCGTTTCTTTTCAAAACGGGCCATGTCATCCCTCCGGTTTTCGTGCAGGAAGAGCAGTTTTTCCGGGAAACGGAGAAAAACCTTCCCCTTGAGCGATCTCGGAATGCTCAGAAGGGGCGGAAACTCGTGGACGGAGCTAAGGTCCGCTTTTCCCCAGAGCTTGATCAACCGCCGGAAGAGCCATAATCTGCCGCTGGAAAGGAGCAGCTCTTCTTCCGTTCTCTCTGTGACCGTCATCCCCTGGAGTATGCCGCGGATTTCCTCCAGGGCCTCTGTCCTGTCCTTGCAGGAGGCCGCGAGCCATTCATCCCACATAAAGGAAGAGAGAGTTTTGCCTGAATCGGTATTTGCCAAGGAAATCAGTCCTCTTTCAGTTCACGGCAAAGGCGGACCAGGAGGTGGGACAGAGCCTGTCCGTCATGCCGGAGAAGAGACCCTTCAATGATCTGCACAAAATTCCCTTCAAGGAGAATGCAGCCCATTTCATCCAGTTCTTCCCTGTCCCTGTCTGTCGCCGCCAGAGGAACGGCCCCTTCGTTTCCGTATTTTTCCATGAGGTGGGATGGTATTTCACCGACATTGGCTATGACATAATCCGGAGGAACGCCCATGGCTGACGCAATCCACCGCACGTGATCGGCCAGGGTTAAGCCTTCAGTCTCTCCCGGCTGGGTCATGAGATTGCAGATGTACACTTTCGGGACGGCCGCTTTTCTCAGCCGTTCCGAAACCTTTGGGATGAGAAGATTGGGGATGACGCTCGTAAAAAGGCTCCCCGGTCCCAGGACAAGAATTTCAGCTTCATCAATAGCCCGCAGGACATCGCCGACGGGCCGGGCATCCAGGGGTTCGAGCCAGATTTTCCTGATCTCGCTTCCGTGCTCGGAAATGGAAAGCTCCCCCCTGATTCTCTCCCCTCCTGCGGTTTCGGCAACAAGGGACACGGCTTCCGTGGTCACCGGGAGGACCCGTCCCCGTATGGCGAGAAGATTGTTCATCTCTTCGACCGCCCGCCGGAAATCGCCTGACTGTTCAGATATGGCCAGAAGCATGAGGTTGCCGAGGCTGTGCCCGGCAAGGGCTCCCCTGTCAAAGCGGAAGTCGAGAAGGCGCCTCAGGGCGTTGTCGTTTTCCGCGAGAGCCACGATGCAGTTTCTGACATCCCCCGGCGGGAGGACACCCCACTCTTCCCGGAGTCTTCCGGAGCTTCCGCCCTCGTCGGTGACGGTGACAACCGCAACGATATTCCTGGTAAAACTCTTCAGGCCGCGCAGGAGGGTTGAAAGGCCGGTACCCCCTCCCAGGGCAGCTACATAGGGGCCCATGGAAAGCCTGTATTCCACGGCCCTGGAGATGGCGGCCTTCTTTTTCCCGGAGGTGCCGTTGAAAGAAGAAAGTTCCCACCGTTCCCTGAAGCGAAGCAAGACAGCCATTACCAGGGCCGTCAGTAAACCGAGGATGTAGGCAAGAATGCTGTCCATGATCACCAGCCCTGTTCTCTCGCGATATCCCTGTGCCTGAGAGAGCACATTCCCCCGAAAGACCGGAAATGGGCAGCCAGCCTTTCGGCCACGGCCACCGATCTGTGGCGGCCTCCCGTACAGCCGATGCCGATGTGAAGGTGGGATTTTCCCGTGCCGAGGTAGAGCGGAATGACATGCTCGAGAAAGGAAACCAGTCTTTTCCAGAACTCTTCCGCTTCACCCGAATTCCAGATATGGTCCTGCACTTCTCCGTCCTGTCCGGAGAGATCCTGGAGTTCCGGTATGTAGTATGGATTTGAGAGGAACCGGACGTCGAAAAGGAAGTCGCAGTCCGCCGGAGGTCCGTATTTGAAGCCAAAGGAGGTAATGATGAGAACATCCTGCGGAGCTGGGCCGCTCACTTCGGAAAGGAGTTTCTTCCTGATCTGCGGGAGCGAGAGGCCGGAAGTGTCGAGCACGGTGTCGGAAAGATCAAGAATCGGCTTCAGGCGGATCCGCTCCCTGGAGATCCCGTCAAGGAAGGTGCCTTCGTCGTGGAGAGGATGCCGCCTGCGGGTCGCTTCGAAACGGGCAAGCAATGCCCTGTCCGAAGCGTCGAGAAAGAGAATGCTGACCTCGGGGATCTGGGTCTTCAGTGTCGAGACAGCTGTCGGAAAATCGTCGAGAAGAGTGTCACCCCGGACGTCAACCACAGCCGCCACGCCGTTTCTCACGGCGGCCCGGTGTTTTCCGAGAATGACCATCAGCTGGGACAGCAGCGCCGGTGGAATATTGTCGATGGCGAACATTCCCTGATCTTCAAGCACCTTCAGCGCAGTG
This sequence comes from Aminivibrio sp., assembly GCA_018057035.1. The sequence continues at coordinate 40,917 of JAGPEN010000002.1, forward strand.
GACTTTCCTGCTCCGGACATGCCGGTGAGAATGACGCATTTTTTCACGCCCTGGAATTCACTGTCCATGAGACTACCCCCGTTCCCCTTCTTCCGGAAACCTGAAGGTTCGTTTTCTTATGAAGGAGAGCCGCACTCCCCGTCCCAGCCGCGGAGAATTTCAACTCCATGCCTCAGCGCCGGGGCTATGGCATCGAAACATTCCGTCGCGGCCCTGGCGCTTCCAGGGAGGGATATAACCAGGCTTTCACCCCTGATGACGGCATTGGCCCTGCTCAGCATGGCTTTTGGGGTAATTTTCAGGGATGCATGCCGCATCGCCTCGCCGATCCCCGGAACTTTTCTTCCCGCAATGGCCTCCAGAGCTTCAGGGGTGACGTCCCTCGGGGAAAACCCCGTTCCTCCGGTGCACAGTATCAGGTGGAGATCTTTGGAGTCGGCCCAGTCCTTCAGGATCGTCACGATCGCTTCATGTTCGTCGGGGACAACGGCAGCGGCTGCGGTATCACAGCCGATTCCTGCCAGCCGCTCGGCAAGGGCGGGTCCTGAAGTATCTTCTCTTTCTCCCCTGCTCCCCTTGTCGCTCACGGTGAGTACCCCTGCCCTGAGAGGACGCAGGAATTTCGCTTCCGCTGAGACGGTGACGAAGCCTCCCCTTTCTCCACTGAGTTTCGGAAAGGGAAGGGATGGCGAAACAGCCCGGAAAAGAGCCTCTCCGGCGGAAAAGAAAAAGTCTGCAGGGAATTCTCCGGCCGGCAGAATGAATCCCGCTGCGTCATCCGGAAGAGAGGAGACGTTTCCGGGAGGAAGAAGAAAGAGCTCTTTCTCCGAGCCGTTGAAGGACGTTTTTCCGGCTGCATTGATGCCGATGTAGCAGAGGGTGTGGACGAAAATCTCTCCCCGTTCCTTTTCCAGAATTTCAAGAATCCGCATTTCCGTTCATCCCCTCCGCGATGTATGTACCGCTTTTGCCGCCCGTTTTTTTCAGAAGGTGGATTCCTTCGATGATCATGTTCTTGGAGATGCCTTTGCACATATCATACACCGTGAGGGCGGCAACGGACACGCCCGTGAGAGCTTCCATCTCCACCCCTGTGACGTCCCTCGCGGCGACGGTACAGGTGATCCTGATCCTGGCCGTTTCTTCCAGGAAGATACATTTCACTTCCGCCCTTTCTATGCGGATGCCGTGGCACAGGGGAATGAGTTCCGGTGTTTTTTTGACGGCCATGATGCCGGCGGTCTCTGCTATTTTCAGGACGTCTCCTTTTTTTGAATAGCCATCGGCCGCAAGCTGTTCGCACACTGCCCGGTCCAGGATAACCCATCCTTCAGCCAAAGCCGTTCGAAGGGTTTCCGGCTTGCCGCTCACATCAACCATCCGGGGCCTGCCTTCGCCGTCAAGATGGGAAAACATTGGTTGTTGGTCTTGGTCCTGCCTGAAAGAGCCGTCAATCGCCATGGATTATCCTCCGATCTGGGACATGTGCCGTTCTTCCCGAAGAGAATCCGTCTCTTCCGGCGAAGGAATGCCTGTCTCCCCTCTTCTGGGTTTCCTGGAAACCGCCTGAAGGATCCCTTCCCGTACTGCCCCGGCATCCTTGGCGCGGAGTGCTTCAAGCAGAGAAACGCCGAAGTTGCCGAAAAGGCAGGGCCGCATGACGCCGATGGACGTCACCCGGAGCCGGTTGCAGAGATGGCAGAAATGGTCGGAGACGGCGGAAATAATACCCACCGTCTGTCCGGTGGCCCTGTTTCGGAAATACCGTGAGGGACCGCAGATTTTCGACCTGTTCTCCTCCGATGGACAGCTCATCCACTTTACCGGGTCCGGAAGCCGGGAAAGAATCTCCTCCGCAGGGACGAACTGGGACTGGGACCACACGTCCTTGTCCAGGGGCATGAATTCAATGAACCTGAGAGTTGCCCCTTTTTCCGCTGCGAACCCGACCAGGGCCGGTATCTCCTCGAAGTTGAAATTTCTCATGACCACCGAGTTCAGCTTGACAGGAACTCCGTTTGTCTGCAGGACAGCGTCGATGCCGCGAAGGACTCTTTCAAGGTCACCTGTTCGTGTGGTCTGCAGAAATTTTGCCGGATTCAGGGTATCAAGGCTTACATTCAGCGAATCCAGACCCAGCCGGGAGATTCTCTCAGCCCATTTTTCGAGAAGGGAACCATTGGTCGTGACTGCGATCCTGAGGCGGGGATGAGCCTCTTTCACCGATTCAAGAAAGGGAACAAAACCCTTCCTCACGAAGGGTTCTCCCCCCGTGAACCGTATTTTCCTGACCCCGAGGTCAGTCAGTATGCTGCACAGGAAGAGCAAGTCCTCGTAGGTGAGTATTTTCTCGTGGGGTATCCATTCTATGCCATCGGCAGGCATGCAGTAAATACACCGATAATTGCACCTGTCCGTCACTGAAATCCGGACATAGTCCAGCACCCGTCCAAAAGAATCCCGTATTATTCCGGCCATCTGTAACCTCCCATGCGGTCCACCATGGCTCTCCATCCTTCGTTATGGAGCGATTCCAGAAGAGCGGCTATTCCCGGGTGGTCCTCCATGCTCCTGAAATAGACAAGCTCGTAGGGTTCTTCCGCGAGAGGAAGAAAATCGAGGCCGAGAGCATCGGCAACAGATTTGATCCCCGCCGCCGCATCAGCAAACCCTCTCAAAACCTTGTTTCCTGCGTCGAAATGGGTAGTGCTGCAGTTTTCGTAGCCCCGAACATTCTTGGGGTCGATTTTTTCCTTCAGGAAAAGATAATCCAGTAGGACTCTCGTGCCAGCTCCCGGCTGGCGGTTCACTATCACCACGTCCTCTCTCCGGAGGTCGGTGACGGAGCGTATCCCCCTGGGATTCCCCTTCCGGACCATGATGCCCTGCTGCCGGAAGAACACGGGACGGCGGGCAAGAAGTGCCTCCGCCTCATGACCGAACATTTTTTCAATGTAGGAAGTGTTGTAGTCACCTGTTTCCGTGTCGAGCAAATGACATGCCGCGGCGTGGCATTCTCCCCTTGAGAGAGCGGCGAGGCCTCCGAGGCTGCCCACTGACCGGAAGATCACCTCTCCGCCATTTTTTTTGACGAATGTGGCGATACGCTCGAACGCCGGGTCATTGGAACCCTGGAACAGAATCCTCTCCTTCCATCGGATATCCCTGAGGAGCCAGAGGTTCACCGTCGTTCCCTTTGTCATTTCAGCTGTTTCCAACGGGAGAAGAGACAGCCCGTCGGTTTCGGAAAGAGACCACAGGGCGCTCGCTCCCGACGGAAGAGCGTAGGCTTTTTTCCTGCCGTCGATTTCAACGCACTTGAAGCGGACCCACTCCTCTTTTCCGTAGGATGAGGAATAGGATGAAAGCAGGCTGACCTCCTCTGTACCTGATGCCCCGATCGCCATCGGGAGGACGGTCTCTTCGTCGAAGTGCCCGCAGTGAAGCAGCTGAAGGATGGGGAAAACGACGGACCAGAGGATGACGGCGTTGGACATGGGAAAGCCCGGAAGGTTGACAGCGAAACATCCGCCGAGATCGGCAGCCGAGGCCGGACGGCCGGGTTTCATGAGGAGCCACCTGAAGAGAGGATGTCCAAGCTTCTCAAGTACGGAAAATGTGTGATCCCGCTCTCCTTTCGCGGAGCCCGCCCCGATGAGGATAAGATCGTACTTCCTCCTGTTTTCGTCGAGGAAGGACTTTAAAATGGCCGGGTCGTCGGGGATGCACGGGGCTATTTCCACAGGAAAGCCCCAGTTCCGGAAATAGCCCTTGACCAGCAGTGAATTGCTCTCCCCCACTCTTCCCGGGGGAGGGGTTTCCATCTCGAGCCATTCTTCCAGGGGAATGATTTCATCACCCGTCGGAATGTAGAGTGTGTTCGGCAAGGGCAGTGACCTGATGCTTTTCATTCCTGCTGTGGCCAGGAGGGAACAGAGGGCGGGCGTCACCCTGTCACCTTCCCTGGCGATAATCTGTCCGAGGAAGACGTCCTCTCCGAGAGGGCGGACGTTTTCTCCCGCCACGAGGGAAGAGACGACCGACAGGATGCCTGTTTTTTCGTCAAGAGAGGTGTCCTCGATCATCACGACGCTGTCGAATCTGGGGGAAATCTCCGCCCCCGTATTGACCCATTCGTATTCTCCCGCAGGGAAGGACACGGGGGAAGAGGGGACTGCCCCTGCCGTCAGGGCCGACGAAAGGGCGTAACCGTCCATGGCCGAGGCATTGTAGTGAGGCACGTTTCTGCCGGCGATCACATCCTCCCCGAGGATACGTCCCAGAGATCCGTGAACGGGAACAGGCTCCAAGGGGAGCTGCCGGCATTTTTCCCTGAGAATTCCCCACGCTTTCGAAAGGCTGATGTGAGTCGTTTCTTTATCTACCAGAGCCAAATTTCCGCCTCCTCACCCTGCCTGATGGTTTCCTGGGATGCGGAAAGCCTGAACAGCCCGTCCGCCTCTGCCAGAGCTTTTGAAAACGAGGATTTGACGGGAAAGGGAAAGGCTCTGCCGTTTCTCAGAACGCAGGGGATAAATTCTTCGATGCCTGTATGGCCGAAAACCGGTTCCTGCACCGGGACGAAAAGTCGCTTCCACGGTCCCTCCGTGCTTCCCCAGAGAAGACCGTTCAGAAGAGGGAGAAGAACCGTGTATGCCGAAATAAAACATGAAAAAGGGTGTCCCGGAAGACCGAGAACGAGTTTCCTTTCTTCTTTCATTCCCGCGATAAGGGTTGGTTTGCCGGGAGACATGAGGATCCCCCTCACCAGGAGTCCGGGATGGGGAAGGGCTTCGAGGATGGATGAACAATGGTCTCTCGTGCTGACGGAAGAGCCGCCGCTGATGACGACCACGTCGCTTTCAATGAGCGCTTCCCGGAGGGCCGCGGCGAGGGATTCTCTCGTATCTTCCGCTATCCCGAAACTCTTTACCGTGCAGCCTTCTCCTGCGAGGAGGGCAGAGAGCATTGAGGAGTTGACGTCTCGTACCTTTCCTGCGGGAAGGTGGACCGTGTCAGGGGGCGCTATCTCGTCCCCCGTGCTGATGATGCCCACCGTCAAGCGGGCGATGAAAGCCTGTCGAATGCCGGACATGGCGAAAAGTCCGGCAGTTCTGAAATCAACCTTCTGTCCGGCCATTAGCAGGGTATCTCCAACGGAGAACTCTTCGCCCTGCCGGACGGTATTCTCCGCCTTTTGGACGGCCTTTTTCACCTCGATCCAGTTTCCCGCACCTTCCGTATCTTCTGCCATCACGACGGAGTCCGCCCCTTCGGGGAGGATTCCCCCTGTATGGATTAGGGCGCATTGTCCCGGACCTATGGAAAGGGATGGGGCCGACCCCATGGGTATTTCTCCTGCGAGGGTCAGGAAGGCGGGGCTTCCGGGAGCGGCGCCGAGGCAATCGGCGCTGGCAACGGCATACCCGTCCCTGGTGCTCCGGGAAAAGGGAGGAAAGTCTTCACAGGCGGTCACAGACCGTAGAATCCTTCCGGAGCATGAATCCGAAGGAACGGAAATTTCTCCTCCCCGCCATGGGAAACCGAAGGCGGAGGCTGCGTATGAAAGGGCTTTTTCTCTCGGGGTGAGGGCTTCGACAAAACCGGCCAATAGTTAGAACGCTCCTTCTGAATTCAGTATCAGCGCATGCCCACGACGAAGACCGGGAATCCCGCTTTTTTCAGTTTTTCGGCCAGGTTGTTCGCTTGCGGCCTGTCGTTTCCTGCAGGGACGGTGACCCTGAAGTAGGTTTTTCCGTTGACGAGAGCCGATGTGATGACGGAAGAAAAACCCGCTTTTGCAGCCTGCTGCCTGACCGATTCAGCACTATCCCTTGCGGTGAAGGAACCGATCTGGACGCCCCATCTGCTGTTTGCTGCCGCAGGTGCAGGGCTCTGGGAGGCAGGCTTTGACGGAGAAGCGGGAGGAGCCTTCTTTACCGGCTGGGCTGCAGGAGGAGCGGCCACCGGTGAACTTTTCGGTCCGGTAGGGGCCGGAATCGCGGGAACAGGCTGACTGGAACCTACCGGAGCTGCGAGAAGGGGCCGGTTATCCGGAGTTTTCGAAGGAGCACCGGGAGGCGGTGTTTCCCTGGTGTTTGCAGGAACGGCCCCCTGTGTCTCCTGCCGGGACGGCGCCGATGGCGACATGGGCGAATACCCCGGGGTTTTCGGTCCCGACAGGAAAAAAAGTTTCACTCCGACTATCAGAAGCCCGACAGCCACAAGGCCGATAACCGGGAGCATGATATCCCCGAAAGGAATCATGGAGCGTTTTTCCTTGAGTCTTCTGTTCTCTCTCGTGGACATTCAATTCCCTCCTTTGCCTGAAGAGCGGCAGGAACAGCTTCAGCCCCATCCTGACTGTTCCCGACAAAACAACAGATCCGCAACAAAAGGCAGGAATCCTTTTCAAGATCCCTGCCTTCAGCACGTTCGACCGAACGGGAAATCCGGTCAGAGGAATCTATTGAAAGGATTGCACGGGAAAGGAATTTATTTCCCGTTCTTCTGGCCTTTGCGGAGGATGGACGGGATATCGTAAGGATTCTTCGGCACTCCGCTCATGGTGAATAAATCCTCATCCTGTGCCGGAAGCACTTCCGTTTCTTCAAGAACTACCCCCGCAGGTTTTGTCTTCGGCGTTGCTTTGGGAAAATTGGTGACCGTCTTTTTCTCCCTTTCCGAGGAAAAACCGGTGGCAATGACCGTTATCTGGATCTTGTCAGACATTTCTTCCGAGACGGTATGTCCCCAAATGACGATGGCATCTTCATCCGCAGTTTCGGTGATGATCTGTGCAGCCTTTCGGATCTCATGAATGCCGAGGTCCGAGCCCCCAGTAATGTTGAAGAGTATTCCCTTTGCCCCCTTCATCGGAATGGACATGAGGGGCGACTTTATCGCTGTCTTGGCGGCGACTTCCGCCCGGTTTTCCCCTTCTCCGGAGCCGATTCCCATGATTGCGGAGCCCGCGTTCTGCATAACCGTCCTCACGTCGGCAAAGTCGACATTGATAAGGCTCGGTTTCAGGATAAGGTCTGTCACTCCCTGAACAGCCTGGCGCAGAACTTCATCGGCAAGGCGGTAGGCGTCGGCGTGTTTTGTTTTTTCATCAGTCAGTTCGAGAAGGCGGTCATTCTCAACCACCAGGAGGGCGTCCACTTTTTCTTTGAGGGTGGCTATGCCCGTCATGGCCTGCTTTCTTCGGCGGTTCATCTCGAAAGAAAAGGGAAAGGTAACTACCGCTACGACGAGAGCTCCCGCCTCTTTCGCAACTTCGGCGATGATGGGCGATGCTCCTGTTCCCGTGCCGCCGCCCATGCCCGCGGTGAGAAAGACCATGTCGGCCCCCGTGACAACTTCCCGAATCTTGTCGATCGATTCCTTTGCGCTGTTCATCCCGACTTCGGGATCGGAGCCCGCCCCAAGCCCCTTGGTCAGCTTTTCTCCGAGGGTTATCTTCGTCGTGGCCTGGGAGAGCTGAAGTGCTCCCACGTCCGTATTGGCTGAGATGAAGTGAACTCCTGACACACCACTCCTGATGATGTGATTCAGGGCGTTTCCGCCGCCGCCGCCGACGCCGATGACCTTGATTTCCTCCCGGTGGGGCCTCGGAGTGTCATTTACCTGGAATACATGCTCCATTTTCTTATCCTCCCCAATTGCGGAATGCGGCTCTAGAAAAGTTCCTTGACGGATTTTTTAAGATATTCCATGAGACCACGAAAACCCTCTCCATGGGAATTTCCCTGTTTTCTGGGAGGTTTTGTCCCTGACAGTCCCGGCGAAATGATGGAAGAGCCTGAACGAAGCTGGGACACCGGAGTCTCGATGAAACGGTACGGATTTCTTTCCTTGCTGGTCATATACCGCACAATTCCTGCGGCGGTGGTGTATTCGCAGTCATTTCTCCCCGGAGGCATCTGGTACATGTCAAGGGGTTCCGCGATGCGGACGGGAAGGTTGAGAAGCTCGGAAGCGAAAAATTCGATTCCTGGCGTCTTGGCGACACCGCCCGAAAGAACGACCCCTGCGGGAAACATGTGCAGGGTGTATTCGGAGAGCTGATGGAGCACATGTTCTCCGAACAGTTCTTCAAGCCTGCAGTTTACAACTTCTGAGGCTTCATGAATGTTGAAGGTTTTCGTTCTTCCCCTCACGTCGACGTCGAGCTCCTGCTCCTCGTCATCATCCGGGGCAAGAGAGACCATTTTCTTTATCTCCTCCGCCTTGCTTATGGGAATTTTCATGACGTAGGCAAGATCGTTGGTAATGTGATCTCCGCCGATCGGTATTATGGACAGCTTGACGGGACGCCCGTCGGTGTAAAGAGCGACGCCAGTGGTCCCTCCGCCGATGCAGAGGGAAATGACTCCGGCTCTCGTCTCTTCGTCAGTCAGCGCACCAAGGGCGCTTGCGAGTGATTTGATAACAAGCCCGTTCACTTCCACTCCGGCGGTTTCGACACAGTTGATGATATTCTGGACCACCGTGGTGGGGATGATTACGGACTGAAGCTCCATCTCGAGCCTGATGCCCGTCATTCCGAGAGGATCGTCGATTCCCGAGTTGCCGTCGATGGAGTATTTTACCGGTATGGTATGAAGGGTAACCCTGTTTGAAGGAATGGACAGCTCGCTTTGGGCCGCCTCGATGACTCTTTCCACGTCCGATATGGAAACCTGGCGGGGCGTTCTGCCCAGGGAAATCATCCCACGGGACGTCACCGAGGCCACGTCGATGCCGCTGAACGAGACCGTAGCTTCCGCTATTTCGAAACCCACCATGTTTTCCGCGTCTTTAACCGCTTGGCGTACAGAGCGGACCGCCTGCTCCAGGTTAATGATCAGGCCTTTTCGTATTCCCTGGGACGGAGCGAACCCGACACCGATTATCTGAGCTTCCTGGAAACGGGAATCTCTTTCCGCCACTACAACGGCGATTTTGCTCGTGCCGAGGTCCAGCCCGACGAGAATTTCCGGCTCTTTGTACACTTATCTCCCGCTCCCTTCCTGACCGCCGCCGGCCACATTACGGACAATGATTCTGTCGGTGTATGTGGTATCTATTATAAGGTTTCCACCAGAAAATTGTAACTGGTGAAGAATCTGAGAGACGGCGGAGGATATTTCTTTCCACCGTGCCTGGTCTCCCCGGACGAGGATCTGCACGGTCCTATCCCTGATATTCAGATTCAGCCTAAGGAGGTAGTTCCCTTCCCTTCTGGAAATTTCCACTTCACGAGTATGAGGCATCCAGCCGCTTGTTTCAAGACCACTGACCCATTCTGAAAAGAAGGTGACAGGAAATACGCTGTTCATTACCACGATTCCTTCCCCCGGTATGCCTGCCGGTGACGGGAGGGTATCGGAAAGAAGAAAAGGCGGCGTGGAAGGGGGCCGGATTCCAGTAAACCGTGCGTTGAGGGGATGGCCGGATTCCCATATGCGCCCGTCACGGGTGAGAAAGAATTCTGTCTTCTTCCACCGCAGCGTGAGCCAGGGCTGTAAAGGTTCGAGATCGATAAAGAAAGCCGAAAAATTCTCCCGTCTCAGAGAAAAGAGAAGAGGAGATTCAGACTCGATTTTTTTCTTCAGATCCGCCGACCTGAAAAGAAAGACCGGCCAGTAACGCAATTCTGCGGGTCCAAGATTCTTCCAGAAAAGCGCTTCTGCCTCGGGATCCCCTGTCCGAACCGATACTCTGTCAAGGCTCAGAAACTGGGTATACCCCTCATAGGAGAGGGTTGAGCCGAGGAACAGGGAACACGCAAGAAGAAAAAAAAGGAATTTTCCCATGAAATCGCTATCCCGGCAACGGAGGTAAACGGCCGGCACCTGAAGGCCGTCCGGCATCCCCTTTCAGGCCGATCAGGCGTGGACAACCTCCGCTCTCGCCTTCTCAATGAACATTTCACCAACGTTGGAAATATCTCCGGCACCTATTGTCAGCACGATATCCCCCGGCAGGCATTGCTTCTCGAGCTCGGAGGCCGCTTCTTCAAGAGAGCCGCACAAAATGCTCTTCGAGTTTCCGTTTCCGTTCAGAAGAGCATCGATAAGACCGGAGGAAACCCCTTCGATCGGCTCTTCGTCCGCCTGGTACACGGGGAGCAGCACAACCGAGTCCGCCGATGAAAGAACGGCTGCAAAATCCCTGTACAGGGCAAGCGTCCGGGTGAACCTGTGAGGCTGGAAAGCGACGAGAAGCCGTTTTTCCGGAAACATTCTGTCGATGGCGCTCAGGGTCGCCGCGATCTCCCTGGGGTGGTGCCCGTAATCGTCATAGACCTCGACACCGTTGATCTGCCCCAGGTGCTGAAGTCGCCTTTTGGCGCCCTTGAATTCTTTCAGGGTCTTTTTGATCATGGTGAAGGGGATCCTCAGGGTGTGGGCTACGGCACAGGCGGCCAGGGCATTGAGAATATTGTGGTCCCCGGAAACTGAGAGCTCCATGTCGTCAATGTGAACGCCTTCGTGGGCAATGGAGAAACTGACTCCGCCTCCGTGATTGTGTTTTACGTTGAAGGCTCCCCAGGTCCATCCCATTCCCCAGCCGTAGGTTACCGCTTCCCTCGGAAGCGGCCCGGCCGCCAGGATTTTTCCGAGACCTGCGTCTTCTCCGCAGAGCACAAGAAGACCACCGTCCTTCGGGTTGGATGTAAAACGGGTGAAGGCCTCGAGAACGCTTTCAAAGGTAGGGTAATGATTGACATGGTCCCAATCGGCATTGGTGACTACGGCAATGTCGGGATGAAACTTTTCGAAGGAGCCGTCGCTTTCGTCGAGTTCCGCAACCATGTAGGGACCGTCACCGAGTTTTGCGTTTACGCCGATGTCGCAGAGTTCCCCCCCTATGGCGAGAGTCGGGTGAAGTCCCGCCTGTTCCAGGATGAGAGCGATCATGGAGGATGTGGTCGTTTTCCCGTGAGTTCCGGCAACACCAATGCCGAACCGGGAGTCGAAAATCCAGCTCAGGACCTCTCCCCTTTTCGCCACGGCAATTCCGCGCTCCTTTGCCGCAACTATCTCTTCATTTTCCTCGGGGATGGCGCTGCTGTACACAAGAAGCTCAGGAAGGAATTTATCCATGTGGGCCTTTCCATGCCCGAGAACGACGGCGATTTCTTCTTTCAGTACCTTGTCGATATAGGAGGTGTGGCTCATGTCGCAGCCGCTGACCTCATAGCCAAGTTCTGCGAGAAGAAGAGCAAGTCCGCTCATCCCTGCGCCACCGATGCCCATAAGATGAATCCGGCGTATACCCTTCAAGCTTGCGATGTAATTATCCAAGATTCGTAATCTCCCTTCCAATACTGGACGAGATCAGCCGCCATAAACGTTCAGACTCATCTCCCTCCGAAAATTCTTTCCTGACGGTTCGTGCCTTTCGAAGGACGCGCAGTATCTTTTCTTTTAAGAACTCCAGAGGTTCGTCTTCTCTCCAGATTTCTCCGGAGGCAATTTTTTCAAAACATTCGGCGTTTCTTTGCTGGTGGTTGTCTGCAGCCTGCTTCCAGGGAACAACAACTGCAGGGATTCCCCAAAACATCAGCTCGGAAAGCGTCGATGCCCCTCCCCGAGCTACGGCTCCGTCAATGACGGAAAAAAAGTCGGTCATGTCCCACTGTTTCTCGACAAAAATCACGTTTTCCGGGTGATCCCCGGGAAAAAGAGCGGATTGAAGCTGCTGCGATGCTCCAAGAAAAAGAAAGGTATGTTTTTGTAATACCTTGTCTCTTACCACACAACTCAATAATTGTATCAGCCGTTCGCTCATAAGTGAACCGCCCAAAACTCCGATAATGGTGTTTTCGGGGAAATTTCGGCCCGTTCCGAGTCTCAGCCAGGCATTCCCGGGATCCCTGGCTGAAAAAGAGCGCACAGGGACTCCGGTGTGAACGAATGTGCCTGGAGTGAAAGGATGGCATTCGCTCCAGCCCGTGGCAATTCTCTTCTTCAGCCTGAAAGCCAGGCGTGTCACTTTTCCGGCCGCGGCGTTCTGTTCATGGACGATGACAGGCACTCCCCCAAGATGACATGCGAGCAGCGGCACAAAGGAAACGTACCCGCCGAAAAGAAGACAGCAATCGCATTCCTCCTTTCGTAAATAGGCCCTGAAGGATAAGAACGAGGAAAGGGTTTCCTTCCACCTGACAAGCCGGAGGCCGATACCCGGTGTACCGAATGGAGAACCTGAAAGAGGCAGGCAGAGGGGGACGATTCCTCGGGAGGCATAAATTTCTTTTTCCAGCAGACGGGATCCGCAGACGAAGGAGAGGGAGACATCGGCCCCGGAGGCAAGAAGCCATTCCGCGAAGGCGAGAGCGGGGAAAATATGTCCTCCGGTTCCACCAGCGACGATGCAGATCTTCGTCATGGCAGGGACGCCTCCCTGCAGACCCGCATCAGGAGCCCGATTTTTGCCCACATGAAGAGGAGGGAGCTTCCTCCGTAGCTGATGAAGGGAAGAGGAATCCCTGTAAGGGGCATGAGTTTGAGAACCCCCCCGAGATTTATGAACAGCGGAATGAGCACCGAGACCGTAAGGGCCCAGATAAGGGTGGCCCTGAATCCCTCGGCGTTTTTGTAGGCTGAGCAGGCCCGCATCGTCCATAACAGGAAAAAGAAGAGGATAAAGAAAGTGCCGATAAAGCCAAACTCTTCTCCCACAGTGGCGAAAATATAGTCTGTATGGGCTGCGGGAAGGTAATTCAGTTTCTGAAGCCCCTTCCCCACTCCTACGCCGAAGAGGCCGCCGTTGGAGAAGGCGACCAGTCCCTGGATAACCTGGAATCCGCTGTCCATGGGCTGTTCCCATGGATCGAGAAAAGCGATGTATCTCCGGAGGCGGTACCCTTCCCTGATGATGAACATGAAAAAAAACGGAAATCCTGCGGCGCCGGCGATGAAGGGCCAGCTCCACCCCCTGGACTGGACATGAATTGCCATGGACAAAGTAAAAATAAGGATGGTTCCCCCCATGTTCGGCTGGAAGAGAAGGGGAATCACGGAAAGAAAGAGGACAGGGACCGTAATGGTGAGAAACGCCGATAGTCCTCTTTTTTCAGAAGTGGCCAATAGCCTTGAAAGGTGCACCGCAAGGGCCAGGTTCAGAAATTCAATGGGCTGGAAGCGAAGCCCTGCGAAACCTATCCATCGCCTGGCACCGCCCGCCTTGACGCCTATGCCGGGGATAAGAGTCAGAACGAGGAGGACGAGGGAAAAAAACCAGATTGCCCCGCTGGATTTTTTCCAGAAAGAAAGGGGGATCATGTACATGACCAGCATTCCCGCGATTCCGACCAGGAGCCAGTGGACCTGTTTCATCCCGAGGGTGAACGGGGAGCCGTATTCTTCAAGGGAAGTATGGGACGTCAGGGAAAAAATCATGAGTATGCCGAAAATAGCCAGCAGAAGAGGGATGATCCAGAGGAAAGGATCCGCCTGGGGCCGGACGGCTGGAGTTTCTCTGGAAAGCAGGGCTTCATCTCTCATGAATTTTCCTCCAGGGAAAGAACGATATTCCTGAAGTGTTCTCCTCTCTTTTTGTAGTTCGGGTACATGTCCCAACTGGTACACGCAGGAGAAAGAAGGACTACACCTTTTCCGGCAAGGGCTGAAGCGGCCTTTCTCACGGCATCTTCCATTCCCTCCGCTTCAATGATCGCACCGTACCCGGCTTCCCTGAGAGCGCGGACGATTTTTTCCCGTTCCTCCCCCATCACAACTGCCGCGGCGGCTTCTCTTCGTACCGTTTCAGCAAGGGGCGCATAATCTTCACCTTTTCCCTGCCCCCCCAGGATAATCGCCTTCGGTCCCTCAATGGAGGTCAGGGCGGTACACGTGGAAGCAACATTTGTTCCCTTGGAGTCGTCGATGAAGAGAATGCCGCCGATTTCTGCGACCTTCTCGCACCTGTGGGGAAGCCCCTTGAATCCCGAAAAGAGAGAAGCAGCGCCGACTTTCTCTCCAAGAAGATGAATCACGCCTGCCGCCATGGAGCCGTTTTCGATGTTGTGCCTTCCGATGAGAGGGAGATCATCAAAATCGAATAGCTTCTCTTCGTCCTTCCCGGTTCGAATGTACACGGACCGGCTGTTTTCGTCGGCGAGGATTGCTTTTTCGCACCGGCCGGAAAACTCCCCTTTCCACGAGAAACACACAAGGCGTTCATCCTCGGATGCGGCGCCGAGCGCAGCCCGGTCTCTCTCCTGGATAACCGCTAGCCCGCTCTCTCCCAGGGTGGTGATGATCCTGGCCTTTGCCCGGACATATTCGTCGTAGCTGCCATGCCAGTCTATATGGTCGGGAGCCAGGTTGGTCACGACCGCCACACTGCAGGACAGGCAGGAATTCCAGTGGAGCTGGAAACTGCTCAGTTCCACCACGATAAAATCCCACACCCTGAGAGCGGAGTCTGCGAGCGAGGTACCGATGTTTCCGGCCACAGAAACAGCAAACCCTTTTCGGGTGAGCATATGGCCGAGGAGGGCCGTGGTGGTGCTTTTCCCGTTGCTTCCCGTTACGCCGATGATCCGGCCCCGGAGAAACGGGGCAAGAAAGTCAAGTTCTCCCGTAACGGGTATTCTCCTTTTCAGGGCTTCCACAACCACGGGAGCTGAAGGGGGAATTCCCGAACCTGCCACGACCAGGTCGGCTTCACAGGCCCGGCCCGAATGGCCGTCTTCCTCCCATGCAATGCCCTTTTCCCTGAACATGGCCCGCGCATCTTCATCCAGATGTTTTCTCTCCGTGACGAAAACCGACGCACCCAGTCCGGCGGCAAGAGAGGCAAGGCCTTTGCCGCTGACTCCGGATCCTATGATGGTGATTCTTTTTCCCTGAAGATCATTCGCTGATTCCATGGCTATCCACCTCTTAAAAGGCCCGGGAATGTCAGTTCCCGAAAAATGACGAAAAAAGGACCGAAGTGATGGCCAGCCCCGCCCCGTGAACAAGCCAGAACCTCGTGACGATATGATTTTCGCTCCAACCCAGCAGTTCGAAATGGTGGTGTACCGGGCTCATGAGGAAAACCTTTTTCTTGAATCCGTAAATCGCCGTCAGCTGCGCTGATACAGAGAGGATTTCAAGCCCGTAGACAAATCCGAGAGGGATGAGGGCGATAAGGCAGTCGCCGTGTATGGCCGTGCTGACGATGAGGCCGGCGATAAAGTGGGAACCCACATCCCCCATGAATACTTTCGCCGGATAGGCATTGTGCCAGAGGAAAGCGGCACAGAGAGCAAGCCCGGTGACGGCTCCGTAAAATGCGGAGCCCCGGAGAGGAAGCCAGAGAAGGGCCCCCGTCATGGAGATGACGCATGCCCCGGCTGCAAGGCCGTCGAGGCCGTCGGTCACATTGACCGCATTGAGCATTCCTATGGCAAGAAAGGCTGCAAGGGGAACGGCCAGCCAGGGAGAAAGGACGATTCCCGGCCAGAGGATTATCCCCCTGGAAAGAACAATCCACATTACCCAGGGGAGAACGATGAGAAGCTGGGCAGCGAGCTTGTACAGGCTCGGAAATCCTTCACTTGATTTTTCGCTGAATTTAATCCAGTCATCCGCAAATCCCACTGCGGCGGAAAGGATGGGGAAAAACCAGAAAAGTCCCAGTTCTCCCGGAGCAGCGTCTGAAAAACCTCCGGCCAGTGGGATGGAGGCAAGGGCTGCGGCGATGAACACGATGCCTCCCATGGAAGGGGTGGATGACTTGGTTTCCATGTGGCTCTGGATGCCGTACGCCTTTTGGGCGAGGGTAACCTGCCTGCGGTTCAGGGCACGGATCCACCGTGACTGAAGAAAAATTTCGAGAACAATGACCACAGAAAAGATAAAAATAAACTTCATGATGACGCCTCCCGGCAGAGAATTTCAACAAGCCTGTCGAGCCGGTTGCCGTGGGATCCCTTGATCACGATGGCGTCGCCTTCCTTCAGTTCCTTCCCAAGGTGGTCTCCCAGCTTTTGGAGGCTGTCGCTCCAAAGGACAAGCCGCGTTCCGTCCTGACCGTTGAAAGGCGCAATCCTTTCCCAGGTTTTTCCCACAAGCCAGACGGTGTCGAAAGAACGGAGAAGGGGCAGCAGGTCCCGGTGGAAATCATCTCCCTTCTCACCGAGTTCAAGCATTTCGCCGACGACCGCAAACGTCCGGCGCTTCCCCATTTCGCCTGCCGCCCTCAGCACGGCTGACATGGAGGCGGGATTTGCATTGTAGGAATCGTCGATGAGACAGACGCCTGAATCGAGGGTTCTGATGAATCCCCTGCCTTCAAGGGAATGGGCCTCTTCAAGCGCCGCTGCGGCCTTCTCTCCGGAAATACCGAGCCATGTGCTTATGCCGATGGCAAATGCCAGCGGATAGGCTGCGTGTTTCCCGAAGGCCCTGGCTTTTACGGCGAGGACATTCCCGGGGACCGCCAGGGAAAAGGACAGTTCAGGAATACCTTTTTCAATGGTAAAAATCGGGGCAAGAATACGGAAATCGCACTCCCCGGTTCCCGCTGAGAGCTTGGCAATCCCAGCCGGAAGCCGTGAAGCGGCCCTTGCCAGGAGAGGATTGTCCCCGTTGAAGAAAAAAGACGTGAGAGACGGCGATCCTGCGATCTCCATCTTTGCCTCGAGTACCCCCTCCACCGATCCGAAACCCTCAAGGTGGGCCGGAGCCACTTCCGTGACCACGGAAATGGTCGGGGGAAAGAATCGGACCATTTCCGCTATTTCTCCGGGGTGGTTGGTGCCCATTTCGAGCACCAGAACCTCGGCATCTTCCGGAAGGGAAAGAATGGTCATGGAGCACCCGATGAGGGTGTTGTAGCTGTGTTCCGCCGAATGGACCCTGAGAGAAGTCTTAAGGCACCTGACAAGATAGTCTCTTGTGGTCGTTTTGCCGACGCTCCCCGTGATTGCTATGATGTGCAGTTTTTTCCCCTGCCGGGCTAGCTGTTTTTCCGCCATGGCGGGAAGGGCTTTGTACGTGTCGCTGACCCGCACCGAGGCGACCGTAGAGGGGATGTCCCGGTCATTCTCGCAGATGATAAGGGAAGCCCCATGGGCTATTGCATCAGGTATAAAGGCGTGACCGTCTGTGTTGTCTCCCCGGAAAGCCACAAAGGCGTCCCCTTTCCGGACCAGCCTGCTGTCGGCGAAGAAGCTGCCGGAAAAAACACCGTCGGGACCACGAAGTTCGGAACCTGCGAGTTCAGCGAAAAATGAGCATGTGTTCATTCCCATGTCAGGCCTCTTTCCTTCACCCAGTCAAGGACAGTCTCCCTGTCGGAATAGGGTATGGTCTGATTTCCTATGATGAGGTATTTCTCGGGTCCCTTCCCTGTCACGGCAACCACATCTCCGGTCCGTGAGCCGTCAAGGGCTCTTCTGATTGCCGCCTTCCTGTCGAGGACGATTTCCGATTCCGGCTTTCTGTCGGAAGCACGGATGCCTTCGAAAATTTGATCCGCGATTTTGCCCGGGTCCTCGCTCCTCGGGTTGTCCATGGTGACGACGATCCTGTCGCAGAACCGGGCGGCGGTCAGGCCGAGGGAATGCCGGTTCGGCTGGAAGCGTTCTCCTCCGTGGCCGAAAACGGCCCAGAGTTTTCCGCCACACATGTTCCGGAGCTCCGAAAGCACGTTTCCCAGGGCAGTGGGTGTATGGGCAAAATCAATAATGACGCATACCCCGTTGGAAAGGTAATACCGTTCCAGCCTTCCCGGAACCTGGGGCATGGTCCTGAGCGCCGAGGCTATCTTTTCAGGGGCCTCCACAAAAGAATGAAGAAGAGCGACCGAACCCAGAGCATTATACACATTGAACCGTCCCGGAAGAGGAAGGAAAATCCGAAGCTCTTCCTGCCTGCCGGGCAGGCGGACTGAAAAATCATTGCCTGAAGGCGCTGCGGAAAGAATGGTTCCTCTGACGCTTTTGGCGACGTTCTCTCCAAGACCGAAAGGAGTGAGGTTCCCCGGAAAAGCGGAGAGCAGCATCCTTCCGTGGAGGTCGTCCATGTTTGAAGCTCCGTGCCAGCCGTCTTTCATATAATTGGAAAAAAGGCGGGTTTTCGCCTGAAAATACTCCTCCAGCGTTTTATGATAATCCAGGTGCTCTTCGCTGAGATTCGTAAAGACGGCGCCGTCGAAAGAGCAGCCTTCAAGCCTTCCGAGGGTCAGACCATGGGATGACGCTTCCATGACGCAGGCCCCGCACCCGTTCTTTACCATGGATGCCAGGGAACGCTGTATTTCGTAGCTTTCCGGAGTCGTTCTACCGGCGTCCCTCTCAACGGCTCCGTCATTGTAGACAATGGTTCCGAAGAGGCCTGTCCTTATTCCCGCAGACTGGAGGATATGTCTGATCATCCAGGTCGTGGTGCTTTTGCCGTTGGTTCCGGTTACGGCAAACATTTTCATTCTTGAAGAGGGGCAGCCGTGCACGAGCGATGCGAGCCTGCCCATATCCCTTCGGACATCGCTTGTCACCAGCTGGGGAACAGGGAGGGGAATCTCCCTGTCGGTCAGAAGGACACAGGCCCCCTTCTCCACCGCGGCAGCGGCAAAATCCAGCCCGTCCCTCTTTTCTCCCCTGACGCAGCAGAAGACTGATCCGGGAACGATTTCCCTACTGTCTCCCGTGACCTGTTCCAGGAGAGGCTGGTTTAAAGGAAGGTTCCGGACAGCCGGAGAGAAGCCATATTTTTTTTCGAATTCATCCAGAACCGTGGTCAAGAACGGCATCCCGCTACCCTCCCCATCCGCTGCAGGCAAAAAGGCCTGTCTGGAACATGTCCTCAACTATCCGGCGGAATACGGGGGCGGCAACATCACCGCCGTAGTATTTTCCTTTTGAAGGTTCTCCGATGACCACAAGCATTACGTATTCGGGCTTTTCCGCAGGCCAGAAACCGGCAAAAGACGAAACCCACTTCCCCTTTTTGTATTCTCCTTTTTCCGCCACCTGGGCCGTTCCCGTTTTTCCAGCGATGGATACGTAGGGAAGTCGTGCCAGTTTTCCCGTGCCGTTTTTCACGGATTCCTTCATAATGGAGGAGATCCACGCGGCGGTATTCGCCGAAAGCACTTCCCGAACCAGCCTCCGTTCGCCCTTGTAGATAATCCGGCCTGTCGAATCGTTGACTTCGGAGACAATATAGGGGCGGAGGAGAAAACCGCCGTTGGCTATCGCCGCCATGGCATTGGTCAGGTGAAGAGGAGTGACCGCCAGTCCCTGGCCGATGGAGATATTCGACGGAACAACTCCTCTCCACTGTTCCGGAGTGGCGAGAAGACCGTCTTCCACGCCATTCAGCTCGACTTCAAGAGGTTTGCTGAAGCCCCATTCCCGAACCCCCTGGTACATGTCGAAAGGTTTGACCCGCATACCTATCTGCGCCATGCCCGTATTTGATGACTTAATGAGAATTTCGGAAACTGAGAGTCTTCCGTAACTTCTGTTGCTTGCTTCGGAAATATGCCCATCGGCCACCTTTATTCTGTAAGGGCAGTTAAAGCTTTCGGATCGTCTGACGGATCCTTTTTCCAGGGCAATTCCCAGAACGATGGGTTTGAATGTGGATCCGGGCTCGTACGTACGCCCCGTGGAATTATTTCCTATTTTCTTCACATTTGTCAGGTTTCCCCTCACGTTGGGGTCGAAAGAGGGCCAGCTTGCCATGGCGACAATGGCCCCCGTTTCCGGGGCCATGCAGACAACGCTTCCCCACTTGGCGCCGTGTTCGGCTATGCCTTCATCCAGGCGCTTCTCCACGATGAACTGAATTCTCGAATCAACGGTCAGCATGACCGATCCCGGTCCCGACGAGAAACCTTCGTTCGAGTGACGGCTGATATCCAGGGTGCGCCCAGACGACTCCTTCGCCAGAACCTTCATCCCGGGAGGAGAGAAAAGCACCTTGTCCCACACCATTTCTATTCCCGACAGTCCTCTGTCGTCCACATCACAGAATCCAAGAACATGGGAGAGAAGTGCTTTGTTCGGGTACAGGCGCTTCTTTTCGCTTATTTCATATATTCCCTTGAGATTCAGCGTGCGGATTTTCTCTGCCGTTTCCTCGTCCACTTTCCTGGCAAGCCAGAAGAACCGGCCGGGCATTTTGGATGAAATGGTGGCAACAATGCTTTCAGGAAGAATTTTCCGGAGCTTGGGGCCGTCCGAAGGGTCCCAGAATGCGGGATCGAGGAAAAAACTGGAAGAGGGAATTGACAGGGCAAGGGCATTCCCGTTTGCGTCAAAGATATTTCCCCTGTTTGTGCTGACGGGTACACGGCTCCAGTATTGCCGCCGTGATTGTTTCTCCACGCGGGGATCGGGAAAAAGCTGGAGGGAGGCCACTCTCCAGAAAAGAACGGCAAAAAACAGAAAAACAAGAAACCAGGGGGAACCCCCAAAGAGCTTTTTCAGCATGTTCAGTCCCTCCGAGGTGCGTCACAAGGCGATCATTCTCCCGCCATCGCTTTTTCCAGGAAGAAGTAGAACCAGCCTTCCGATTCTCTCCCTGCAGTCTCTCCCCCATTGTTGGCGGCCGGGGCAGCGTCTGCAAGAAGAGGTCCGTCCAGGCGCAGGGTTTTGACATTGGAAGCATACGTCATGCCGAGCTGTTTTTTTGAATAGCCGTACACTCTTCCCGGAGAAAGAAGAGCCGAAAGGTTCTGTTTAAGTGCAATCTGCTGCGCCTGAAAAGACTCAATCTGGGTATTGATATTATTGAGCCTGCACTCAAGGCGAAAACTGTACAAACGAAGAATCCCAAGCCCCATGAACGAACCGAAAATGACAAACGCGGTAAAAATAAGATAAGGACAAATTTTTCTCAAAGAAAAAGCAGGAACTGCCTGACCGTCTCTCTGGCTCACCATTTCGTTGTTTTCTCCTTTCCCGGCTCGTTCATGACGAAAAGCCGCAATTTTGCACTTCTGGCCTTGTAATTTCTCTCTATTTCGTCGTCCGAAGGAATAAGGGGCCGCTTCGTTTCAATGGTCCCCCGGTTCTCTTTTTGTCTTTCCCTGAAAAAAATCTTAACAATACGGTCTTCGAGAGAATGATAGCTGACTACAGCTATTGACGCACCGGGACCGGCCAGTTCAAATGCTCCGGACAGGCCCAGTTCCAGGGCGGCGAGTTCGTCATTGACTGCTATCCGGAGTGCCTGGAAAACTTTCCGTGCAGGATGCCCGCCCATTTTCCTCTGGACGGGCGCGGGCAGGGTTTCCCGTATAACAGACACGAGCTCTCCTGTGGTTGCAATCTTTCCCGTTTTTTCCCTGTGTCGGAGTATCCCCCTGGCAATCTGCCTGGAATAGCGTTCCTCGCCGTATTTCCAGAAAATGTCGGAGAGTTCCTTTTCAGTCCAGTTGTTCACAAGAAACTCAGCCGTCAGGCTGAAATGCCTGTTCATCCTCATATCAAGTGGTCCGTCCGACTGGAAAGAAAAACCCCGATGACCCTCGGTGATCTGGAGATTTGACACCCCGAGATCGAAAAGAATGGCATCGAAAGGACCGGCATTTCCCGCCAAGCCGGCTACTTCGGCAAAATTACCATGGATCGGGTGAAACCTGTTCCCAAAAGGTTCAAGCCTGTCTGTGGCGATCCGTATGGCCTCATCATCCTGGTCGAGCCCCCACACCTGAACGCCGGAAAATGTTTCAAGAACGGCCTCTGAGTACCCTCCGAGACCGAGTGTGCAGTCGAGCACTTTCCCAATCTTCGGGCGGGATTTCAAAAAGGCCAGGATTTCAGCAATGAGAACGGGGATATGTTCCGTCAAAATCCTTCAACTCCCTCGGCTATTTCGGACAGTTCCCCGACCATCTCTTCCCTGTATTCATTCCACCTGTCGCGGTCCCACAACTCCACATGATCGTTCATGCCGACAAATACAACATCCTGGGAAAGGTCACCGTGCTGACGAAGAACGGGAGGAAGGAGAATTCTTCCTGCGGAGTCAACGGGAAGCTCATGTGCGCTTGAGAGCATCACCCTGAGGAGTCCGCGGGTTTTGCTTTTTGAAAAAGGGAGATCCTGGAGTTTTGTCATGACGTTCTCCCACCTGGAGCGGGAATAAAGGGAAACGCACTTGTCGATGCCGATGGTGGAAACAACGCACTCTCCAAGTTCTTCCCTGAACTTCGAGGGAAGAACGATCCGTGCCTTGGAGTCGATTTTGTGTTCGTAGGTTCCCACCAGCATGGGAAATCCTCCCACTTTGCGACATTTTCCCCCACCTGATCCCACCCTACCACCATCACAAAATAATAAATAGGTCTTTTGGCCCTCAAAAAATACGGGAATATGAGCCAAAAGACCTATTTATATTGAGGATATGGGAGCATTCAATAAGCCGGGTTCTGTCTCAGGGTGACCATTTATCTGAAGGTCGCCTCACGGCGCCCTTTGCGCGACCGTACCCGGGAGTCGGCGGGCAGCGTCTTCCCCCCCTATTCGGTCTTGCTCCGGACGGGGTTTGCCTGGCGTGAAAATCGCTTTTCACCCGGTGGGCTCTTACCCCACCTTTTCACCCTTGCCCTAAAAGGGCGGTTTGTTTCTGTGGCACTTTCCTTTGGTTCGCACCAACTGGGTGTTACCCAGCGTCCTGCCCTTCGGAGCCCGGACTTTCCTCTCCCTGATAAAAGGAGCGGTCACCTAGAATACTCCCGCAAAAATTATATCACCAGAAGTATTTCCTGCGAAATCTTTTGGGGAGTGGTTTTGGTATTCTAAAATTGACCACTTTTTGAGGGAACGCTAGCCGAATTTTGACCACCTGACCATCGCTCCGGGTATCATCGTCGGGAACGCACACCACGACGATGAAACCGGAGGAGAAAGGA
>JAGPEN010000026.1 GCA_018057035.1 Aminivibrio sp.
ATCTCTGGTAATCGTAGGCGGCATCCTGGATGTGCTTCTGAACGTATCCTTTTTCGATGGCGGTAAGCATGCCGCCCATGTCATCAATCTGGCCGATGTACTCGAAGGCCTTCTTTTCGATCTCGTTTGTCAGGCTTTCTACCACGTAGGATCCCGCGAGGGGATCGACCGTGCTGGTCACGCCCGACTCATAGGCGATGATCTGCTGGGTCTTGAGGGCGATGCCGACGCTCTTCTCGCTCGGAAGAGCCAGTGCCTCGTCCATGCTGTTCGTATGGAGAGACTGGGTTCCTCCCAGGACGGCGGCAAGGGCCTGGATGGTCACGCGGACAATATTGTTTTCCGGCTGCTGGGCCGTGAGGGTGCTCCCGCCGGTCTGGGTGTGGAACCGGAGCATCTGGGCTTTCGGATTGGTAACGCCGAAGCGGTCCTTCATGATCCGGGCCCACATGCGCCGGGCGGCCCGGAACTTAGCCACTTCTTCAAGAAAATCGTTGTGGGCGTTGAAGAAAAAGGACAGACGCTCGCCGAAAACGTTGGGATCAAGGCCTTTCCTGCTGGCCGCTTCAACGTAGGCGATACCGTCGGCGAGGGTGAAGGCCACTTCCTGGGCAGCGGTGCTCCCAGCTTCGCGGATGTGGTATCCGGAAATGGAAATGGTGTTCCACTTCGGCACATTTTCGCTGCAGAACTCGAAAATATCGGTGATAAGCCTCATGGAGGGCTTCGGGGGGAAGATGTAGGTTCCCCGGGCGATGTATTCCTTGAGGATGTCGTTCTGGATGGTTCCCGAAAGGACGTCCATGGGAAAGCCCTGCTTCTCGCCAACGCAGATGTACATGGCGAGGAGGACGCTCGCGGGAGCGTTGATCGTCATGGAGGTGGAGACCTTGTCCAGGGGGATCTGGTTGAAAAGAATTTCCATGTCCTGGAGGCTGTCAATAGCCACACCCACTTTTCCGCACTCACCCTGGGCCATGGGGTCGTCGGAATCGTAGCCTATCTGGGTGGGAAGGTCAAATGCCACGGAAAGGCCGGTCGTTCCCTGGGAGAGCAGGTAGCGGTACCTCTCGTTGGACTCTTCGGCGGAGGCGAATCCCGCATACTGCCGCATGGTCCAGAACCGGCCCCGGTACATGGTGGGCTGGACGCCTCTCGTAAAGGGGTACTCTCCGGGAAACCCGATATCCCTCATATAGTCCGTCGATTCGACGTCGTCAGGGCCGTAGAGTCTTCCAAGGGGAAGACCTCCACCTGTGGAAAAGCTTTCCTTTCTCTCTTTATGCTTTTGAAGCGATTTTGCAACACCTGCCTCGAACTTCGCTCTGGCGTCTTTGTACTCCGTATTCATGCGTGCATCCCCTCCTTGAAAATTTGTTCAGTCAATAGCTGATAATTTACAGAAGATCAGGCCATAGGGGCATCCAGTCCCTGGAGGATGCCGAACCTACGTCCATGTAGACGGAAAGAACGGACCGGCTTGGAAAACCTGACGACGTTTCATCGGAAGGCAGGGGAATCCTGACTTCTCCGCGGTGAGAGAAGGAATATCCCGGCAGATCTCCTCCCAGGGTGTAGAGGGGCCCCCCGCCTGTAATTCCCGAGGCCCGCAGGAGGGACATCGGTGGAATGGTGTCGCAGAAGGCAAAAAGACGGATTCCATTGTGAACGCAAAATCCCGCCAATTCCCGAAGCTCCCCCCGGGAGAAAGGAATGGAGGCGGCCACCACGACATCGGCGAGCTTTTTCCTTTTTTCTGACCACAGTTCTCCGAGAATGTGAAGCACTTCTTTTCCCGATGCAGTCTCGTGAAACTGTCCACCGGACTTTCTGCCGGGAGGAAGAAAGAACACCGGAGGCTCAGAACCCTGAGGAGCCAGGAACCTGAAGTTCGCCGTCAGCATCCGCTCATTCCAGACCGATGTAACAACCGGCCTGTTCCTCGACATATAAGTTCGGTACGGTCCTGAAACCGATGCCTCAAGCAGGAAGCTCTCCCTGCCTTCCTCCCTGCGGACTGAGGGAGTATCCAGGGAGAGAAAGGCGGGAGAGGACTCCTCGGGGAACAGATACATCTCCCAGAGCGAAACCCCCCCGACATCGAGGCAATACATCCTGTCCCCGAGTGAAAAAAGACTCCAGGCTCCGGGGGCTTCCCGAACCACGGTTTCAGACCTGACAGCCTCCATGGTTTCGAAGGAAATGGTCGTTTTGGTCACCTCTCCCTTTTCATGGACAACAAAAAGGTCGCCGAAAGTCGACCAGGCCAGGTCCCGGGGGGATTCAGCCCCGAAGGAGAACACCGTGCGCCCTTCCCGAAGGGACACAACGGAAACCATACTGTTGTTCCGGTCGGCGACCGCGAGCCATTCTCCGTAAGCAGCCGCGGCCACGGGCTCAAAGGGGTGTTCCGTCTCCGGGAAGGTCAGTTCGGAAACAAGGGACAGGTCCGGAAGGGAAAAAATTTTCGCTTTTCTTTGGAAAGCGCTCACGGCCACGAAAGAGTTTTCCGAGATCAGTGAGCCGTCGGAGGGAGAAAAGGGGAGTTTCCCAAGTTCCGCCGGTTCTTCTCCACTGCCGCCAAGGGAGAGGATCTTACCGCTTTCCAGAAGGACAATCCCTCCGGTCTCTCCTGGAAAAAGCACAGTCACCGGGGCTTCCATCTCAATCCCGGAAAAAGACCGTTCTCCCCGGTTCCGGACCCAAAGCCTGTTGCCGAGAGTGTCTGCGACAGCCAGTCTTCCCGCCGGGGAGGATTCTGTTTTTCCGAGGCCCTTTATACCCAGGTTCTGCAGGACGGGAAGGCCCAGGGCGGTTTTAAGGTCTCGGGCAGAAGAAGCGGTTCGGGAAAAAACAGGTCTTCCTGAAAGCACTTCACCGAGGAATCTTCCCTCTTCTTCAAACCGTGAAAGAATACGGGGCGCCACCGTATCTCTGGGCCGGACTTCCAGAAAATACCTCAGCGACTTCAGTGCGTCGTCAGCTCTTCCGACTCTGTGCAGTACAAGGCCTTGCATAAGATAGTAGTCAACAAGGAAGGTATTCATCTTCAGTGCCCTGTCGAGATCGCCAAGGGCACCGAAGTAATCCCGTCCGCAATATTTGCCGTAGGCGCTCCCGAAATATTTCTCCGCCTCTTCTCTGTCCGCCGGGGGAAGAACTGCTGGCTCCGAAGGCACCGCCTGGGAAAAAAAGACGATGCATAGCGAAAGAAACAGCATACGGCAGAACATTGCTCTATCGCAATCCATCGGCGGCACTCCTCCTCTCGGGTTCGGAATTTATTTAAAAATGCTTCGAAATGACATCAATGCCCGCAAAGGAATAAAATGCGAGCGTGACAGCTCCCGCCAAAAGAAAACCCAGCAGCATTCTCAGGTAAAGTACCCACATCTCCCCTCCCGGCAGGGATCCGCTTCGGATGCGCACCACGATACGGGCAATGAAAAGGGAAGCAAGGAACATGGCGAGGGCAATGAGCGCTTGAACATTGACTATAGGCATTCTTCACTCTACTTTCAGCTTCCGGTAATGGAAATTAGGATACCCCATAAAAAAACGGAACGCCACTTAAAAAAACTTTTTTTCAGCGCATGACCGGAGAGAAAAAAGAAAAAAATAGGCTGTCCCAAAAAAGATACCCTGGATTCCCCACCCAGGGTATCTACTATACCATTTTTTCAGGATTTTTCGGTCACCGGAACGGAGCAAAGGGAATCATGATCCCCAGGCCTCTTCTCTCTCCCGACTTCGCCGGGTTTGAACAGGGAAGCCTTGCAAACACCGGATAGTACATCGTGCGTGGGCACTACACAGCCCCTCTTTTCAATTCTGTGAAAAGAGGGGCAGTCGTTTGGGTTTCGGGA
>JAGPEN010000027.1 GCA_018057035.1 Aminivibrio sp.
CTGTTATGACCGACGGCTGCCGTTTCGGTGAGGATCCGCAGCATGGATGCCTGGCCGCCCTGATCCTGGACACGTTTCATCATGTACGAGAAGTCCTCGCTGCCGTCTGCCTCACGGCGGAGCCGGGGATGAACCCTGACCGTTTTCAGGTCCCTTTCACAGACGTCACGGATGAACTCCATAAGCGGCTTGTCGCTTTCCAGCAGGAAGGCCTCACCCATTTTCTTCACTTCGAAGGTGCAGTCGTGCATTTCTGCGGCCGTCCGGAGGATCCGCTGCGTCCATTGCTCCATGTAGATGTTCCCCTCGCTGGTTTTGCCCCGGACTTCCAGCTCCATTTTTGCGAATTCGGGGATGACGTTCCGCCCCGAACCGGCATGAAGGGTGCCCACGTTGACCCTGGTATCGGACTTGCTGTTCCGGGGGATGGCCAGCAGGTTCTGAACAGCGGTCACTGCAGCCGCAAGGGCGTTCCGTCCGTCCTGGGGGTTGCTTCCGGCGTGGGCGGATTTTCCGTAATAGAAAGCGTCCATTTTGGAGGTTGCCAGGGACCCCCCGGAACCGGCGGTGATGTCCGACACCCTGTCTTCGTCGGTCTCCCTTCCGGAAATGTGGCAGGCGAGGACGTAGTCCACGCCGTCAAGGTGCCCCTTGTCCACAATGCTCCTGGCGCCCCGCACACCTTCCTCCGCAGGCTGGAAGATGATCCTGACTGTGCCCCGCAGGCCGTCTTTCAAGGCCATGAGAACTTCCGCCACGCCGAGGCCGATGGCTGCATGGCCGTCATGGCCGCAGGCGTGCATCATGCCGGGGTTCACGGAACTGAAGCCTTCACGGAATGGACGGTGTTCCGGGGAGGTGTCCTCCACCACGCCAAGGGCGTCGATGTCGAACCGGAGGGCCACCGTGGGGCCTTTCCCGCAGCGGAGTACGCCCATCACCCCGGTGAAGCCGCCCCGGACCTTCTCAAGGAACTCGGTATCCGCACCCTGTTCCTTCGCCCGGAGGTAGTTCTTCTCGAGTTCTTCGTCCGAGGGCAGCCCCATGCGGGATTCGTCATGGCAGACGTCCCGTCCGGCCAGGACTTCATACCCCATGCCGGTGAGACGTCTCGCGATGAGGGAGGCAGTTCTCATCTCGAACCAGCCGCTTTCGGCGTACTTGTGGAAATCCCTGCGGCAGGCGACGAGCCTTTCAGTCATCATGTCCGCCAGTTCTTCTATTGCTGCATACATGGGCATCCCTCCGGATAGATTTTCTGCTCCGTATTATGAAGAATAGAGGACTCATTGTCCAATGCCCTTTCCTGGTAACCATTCCGTGATAATTTCGGAAAAAGCAGTATACTGGGCATGAATAAAGCTCGAATTAGGATGAGGAAGAAAAAACAGGGCGGAACAAGGGCCGCCCGGGGCGGGTGAGATTCTTGAATGATTCAAAGGATTCTGCCGGGAAGAGAAAAGAAAGGTTCTGCTTCCTGATCGCCGATATTGCCGCGATGATCCTTTTTTCGACGGCGTTGTGCATGTGTATCGAGATTTTTATCGCGAAGCTGACGTTTTTCCAGTCGGTTACAGCCAGAATAGCGGCCATACCAGTCAATCTCATTACCGGGAGACCCTACGGCCTTTTCCGCGACCGACTTTTTCTCGCCCTCGGGATTGAAAGGAAAAAACCCTGGAAGATGATCCTGGGCGATACGCTTGCCTTCGTCATTTTCCAGGTACCCCTGTACGTCATTGTGCTTCTCTGCGCAGGAGCGACATGGAAACAGATCGCCGTTTCGTCGGTTTTCATGTCGGCCGTCTTCTCACTGGCGGGCCGCCCTTACGGGATCTTTCTTGATTTCTGCAGACGGGTCGCCGGGAATGTCGTAAGAAACATGTAAGGGGAAATCCCTGGAAAATTACGGGATTCCGGCCGCAATCCCCGAGTTATTGTCAAATCTGGTGTATGGGTCATCAGGCGGCGCTCCTGTCTGATTGGTCCGATAGACGTATTCCGTCCTTGAAAATCACTCCCGTGAAAAAGTCTTAACCAGGGGAGAGGATAAAGATGATCATTGAAGAACTGAACAAAAATCTGCTTGAAGCGGCAAAACAGGGCGACATAGAGGGCGTGAAAAAAGTTCTGGAACAGGGTGCGGACGTAAACGCCCGGAGCAAGGACGGCAGGACGGCTATGATAGAGGCGGCACGGTGGGGGCGTCTCACACCCATACTGCTGGAATTGCTTGCCTCCCATGAAGCGGACGTGAATGCTGTGAATGAGTACGGCTGGACGGCGATGATGATTGCGGCATATAAAGGCCATCTCACGCTCCCTCTGCTGAAGACATTCAAGAAAAACGGGGCGAATATCGAAAGAGATTACGAGCGGCTCAAGAAAGAAGGCAAGTTGTCACCGGAACTTGACGCCATGTTCCTTGAAGCCATGAAAGAGCCTGAAGCAAAAAAGGATATCGAAAAACTGAACTGGCAGTTATTTAAAGCGGCGGAAAAAGGGAAAATACAGGATGTGAAGAACGCCTTGGAGCAGGGGGCGGACGTGAACGCCCGGAACAACAACGGCCACACCGTCCTTGAAGCATGTTTTTTTGAATGGTCTTTCTCGACGGACGTGGCACGGAGCATAGCTGCCCTTCTTTCCTCCGGGGCGATGCCGGACTGCACGGCCCGGGATTTAATAACACGGCTTGAGGACAAAAGCGACATTAGCGCATGGGAACGGGCAGCCTATGCCCTGCTTCTGGCGTCCTTCCTTTTCCCGGAGCGGAACGAGGCACTCGACGGATACATTGCGAAAAATCGTTCCCGGGCTGCCAACCTGCTTCTTCCATGCATAACCGGCGCAAATTTCTCCCTGCAGAACGGTTTTTTAAGAATCCTCTCTTCAGGTCGGGCGTCCGCACTGTCCCTGTCGCCTGAAACCATTCCAGCTATGGTGGATATCCTCCTTGACACCCTGGATTCCGACCCGGCACTGGCAGTCGAATTCATAAAGAAACGCGTCGGGAAGAACCTCGAAGCCTGGGCCGGTGACGGAGTTGAAGGGGCGGACAGGCTGGTGTCGAGGCTGGTCCCGTACTTGAAAAAATGAAAAACATGAAGAAAGACGACACTGTGCCGTTTATGGAATTTTGACACCTTGAGAAGATAGGATGACTATCGACGAACAGAACCGAAAACTGCTTGAAGCGGCAAAACGGGGCGACATCGAAGGCATGATGGAAACCCTGAAACAGGGAGCCGAAGTGAATTCCCGGGACGGATGGGGCTGGATGGCGATGATGGAAGTCGTCTCAGGTCCTGGGGGCGGTCGAGCAAAAATCGGGACCGGTCAAAGGGTGTTTCCTCCATCTCTTCGAGAGAGAGGACGCTGACGGGAACGGTCTTCCCAGAGAGCAAATCGTCAGCGTTCGACGTCAGCGGAGCGGTCGCCACAACGAGGCGCCGGGTGAAGCCTCCTATGCCGGAGAGAGCCGGAAAGGAAGCCAGGTCTTCGACGGCAATTCTCGTCTGCTGGAATTTATACTGTACGGCACAGAATCCCTCTTCCTCCCGGAGCTTCGCCACGATATCGATTCCGGTATCCGGCAGTCGTCGATATCCGAGGGCTTCCCGTTCCGGCCACTCTTTCCAAAGCCAGGCTTCGGAAAAGAGCGCAGTGTATTGGGGGGGGACATACATAGGAAATACGGAAAAAATAAAGACCTCCCGCTTTATTGCGGGAGGTCTTGCTATTACTGGAGCCGACTTCCAGATTCGAACTGGAGACCCCATCCTTACCATGGATGTGCTCTACCTGCTGAGCTAAGTCGGCTTCATTGTA
Source organism: Aminivibrio sp. (assembly GCA_018057035.1). The sequence goes on from JAGPEN010000027.1 coordinate 3,832, forward strand.
TGAAATGGTGGTGGGAGAA
>JAGPEN010000028.1 GCA_018057035.1 Aminivibrio sp.
TCAATAGTGAAAATACTCTAGGCACTACATTTCAATTTCCGGCTTCTTGATTTCCTGAAATCCCATGAACACTGCATTCCTTTTTTCAAAATCCCCGATTTCTCAGGAAATACGGCGAAGTCAGGAGTCATCGGGACCGCCGTGGCCGCAGGCGTCATGCTCACTCTATTGAGATGACACGATCGGAAAATACAACGAAAAGGGCCCCTTTCCTTATTCAGGAAAGGGGCTTTTTGTTCACCTCGGAGGGGACTTTTCTATATGCCTTTCAATGGGCAAGTGTTATTATATCGGATGGAAAATATTCCGCCGGTCCTGCTGGCCAGTATGGTTTTTATGATCTTCAACGGGGGAGGAGATTTTTACATGAAAATTGCCATAGGTTCAGATCACGCCGCTTTTCCGCTGAAAAACACCCTTGTTTCCCATCTCAGAAAAAAAGGATATGAAGAAATACTCGACGTGGGAACGGATACGGATTCTCTTCCCTGTGACTACCCCGACATCGCCCTGAAGGTCGGCGAGCTGGTTGCCCAGAGAAAAGCCGACAGGGGAGTGCTGCTGTGCGGGACCGGAGTGGGAATGTCGATCGCGGCCAACAAAATGCCCGGCGTGTATGCGGCCCACTGTCACGATGTTGAAACGGCGAGAATGAGCCGGAGGCACAATAATTCCAACGTGCTTACAATGGGTGCCCGGATCCTTTCCCCCGAAACCGCGGTCGAAATTCTTGACGCCTGGCTTTCAACGGAATTTGAAGGCGACCGGCACTCAAGGCGCCTGAGCAAGATCGCCGACTTTGAACAGAAGATCTGCCCAAGCTGCTGCCTCTCGGACAAGGGAAAAACCGTTATTTTTGATCACCCCCTCGTACAGCACAAGGTCAGCATCATCAGGGACAAGAACACCTCGGTAAAGGAATTCCGCGAACTGGTCCAGGAAATTGCGGGGCTCATGGTGTATGAGATCACCAGGAACCTACCTCTGGTCAAGATACAGGTCGAGACCCCCCTCGCCCTTACTGACGCCTATGCCCTGGAGGGCAAGAAACTGGCCATTGTCCCTGTACTCCGGGCGGGCCTGGGGATGGTGGACGGAATCCTCCAGCTTGTTCCCAACGCCAAGGTTGGGCACATCGGACTGTACCGTGACCCCGAAACGCTGATGCCCGTGGAATACTACTGCAAGCTTCCGGGTGACATCAGCGAGCGGGATATCCTCATTCTCGATCCGATGCTGGCCACCGGCGGTTCGGCTTCGGCGGCCATAAGCCTGGTGAAGGCACGGGGCGGGAAGAAGGTTTCGCTGGTGTGCATCATCGCCGCGCCTGAAGGAGTGTCAAAAGTCCACGGAGATCACCCGGATGTGGACATTTTCGCTGCAGCCCTTGACAGTCATCTGAACGACCACGGTTATATCGTTCCCGGTCTCGGCGATGCAGGAGACAGGCTTTTCGGCACGAAATAGGCCATTCCCGTGGAATTCGCGCTGAAAAATTTCTTTGTCGCGGCTCCGCTGCTTCTGCTCTGGGGGCTCTGTGTCACCCCTCTTTCCATAAGCCTGGCGAACCGTTACCGCATCGTTGACCATCCCGGGGAGCGAAAGATACATACTTCGGTCACTCCCCGGGGAGCGGGAATCGTTCTCTGGCTCGGGTTCCTTCTCTGGTGCCTTTTTGCGGCGGGAGAGCATCCGGTCGTCAGGTTTATCGGTACGGGGAGCACCATGGTTTTTCTCAGCGGGTACCGGGATGACATGAAGAGCCTCGCCCCCCTGGTGCGGCTCGGGGTACACCTTTTCGCCGCGCTCCTTTTTCTCGTGCCGGTGCGGTTGCCCCCGGCGCACCTTGCTGTCTGCCTTTTCTGGATTACGGGAATGACCAATGCCTACAACCTTATAGACGGCGCCAACGGACTCTGTCTGCTCATGTTCATTTCGGCGTGCCTTCTCTCCTCACCCCTAGGGAACACTACGGTTTTCCTCTCTCTCGCCTGTCTTGCGGGGGGAGTCCTGTACTGGAATTTCCCGAAGGCAAGGACTTTTCTCGGAGATGGCGGGACGACGTTTCTCGGCTACATTTTTTCGTGTTTTTTCATTTATACCGTGGCCCCGGGCCTTGGAGCGGTCGGGGTGATCGAACTCCCCTTCCTTCTGCTCCTTGCCGGGGGCGTTCCTGTGGCCGACACCCTGTTCGCCATATTGCGCAGGGTGTGGAAAGGCAGGTCTCCCTTCCTGCCTGACAGGGGACACATACACCACCGTCTTCTCGACAGGGGGATCTCCCCCTTCTGGACGGTCCTCATTCTTGTTTTTGTACAATGCCTTATCGTTGGTTCAGGGGTGTTTCTCTTCACCGCCAGGCTGTCCTGATGCCATTTTTCCGGGAACCGGAAGAGAAGGCAGCTCACAAATCGAAAGACGGAGTTGTTTCCTTCATGAAGAAAAAAATAGCATGCGTTATAGGAACACGCCCGGAGGCGATCAAGATGGCGCCGGTGGTCTCCGCCCTGCGGGATAGAGAGCTGGACGTCACTGTTCTGGCTACGGGCCAGCATTCCCAGATGCTCGACCAGGCCCTGGCCTTTTTCGAGATCAGGGCTGATGTGAATCTTTCCGTAATGGAGGAAAGACAGCCCCTGGACCAGCTCACATCACGGGTGCTTCTCGGGGTGGGACGTTTTCTGGACAGTTCTCCCCAGGATCTCCTGCTTGTTCACGGAGACACGACGACCACCATGGCCGCCGCAATGGCGGCTTTTTACAGGCAGATCCCCGTCGGCCACGTCGAAGCCGGGCTTCGGAGCGGCGACCTTGGGCGCCCCTTCCCCGAGGAAGCAAACCGGATCATAACCGACAGGCTCTCGACGCTCTGGTTCGCCCCAACTGAAGGAGCAGCGGAGAACCTGCGAAGGGAAAGACTGCCGGTTTCTTCGAAAACCCTGTTCGTAACAGGCAATACCGTCATCGATGCTTTATTTCGGACCCTCCGGAAGAACCACGCTCCTTCTCCGGATCTTGCACCTCTGGTTTCGGGAAGCGATCCGGTTATCCTTATGACCGCCCACAGGAGGGAATCATGGGGAAGCCCCCTCGAATCCATCTGTCTCGCCATAAAGGACATCCTCGAAGCTGACCGTCGTGTCCGCATCCTCATTCCCCTTCACAAGAACCCGTCGGTGCGGGATGTGATCCAACGTCTTCTCGCAGGCGAAAAGAGAATCATCCTCTGTGAACCCCTCAAGTATCCGGATTTTGTCTGGGCGATGAACAGGAGCATTCTGATCCTCACCGACAGCGGAGGAGTGCAGGAAGAGGCGGCAGGACTGAAAAAGCCGGTACTTGTGATGCGGGATCTTTCCGAGCGCCCGGAAGCCCTCGAAACCGGGACAGCTCTCCTTGTGGGAACGGACCGGGAAAGGATAACGCAAACCACGCTGAAAATCCTTTCCGACGGCGTTTTTCGGGAGAAACTGCTGAGCCGGGGAGAAAACCCATTCGGAGACGGAACGGCATCGCTGAGGATAGCTGACAGCGTTCTCGGTTATTACGAAGGCAAATAAAATCGTGGTATAGTAGTTTTATATGATTTCCCACCAAACTTTCGGGAGGAATTGACCAGTGGAATCCAAGATGGAAATACTCGGCGGTACAGCCCTAAAGGGAGTTGTCGAAGCCCAGGGAGCGAAGA
>JAGPEN010000011.1 GCA_018057035.1 Aminivibrio sp.
ACTTGCATGTGTTAAGCACGCCGCCAGCGTTCGTCCTGAGCCAGGATCAAACTCTCAAATTTCAGCTTCAGGCTCGCTCTTTTACCTCTTTCCTTCCCCTATAAAACTGTCAAGGTGCAATTGCGTCACTCGGCCAGCGCCAGAGTGCCTGAGAATAATACTCGAGGAAGGGAGGACTGTCAATAATCACACATAGAATATGCCTTTACACATCATGAATACTGTCTGTATTTTTATTCGTACTAAAAGATTATTTTTCTGTGATAGTTAATGACATCCCTTACATTACAGAAGGTATAAATCAATATCTCTACCTTTATTGAAATAGAGTGTAAATTTATTTTTCTTCCTCGTCGAGGTCTAGAATCCCCTCCTCGATATTCAGTGAAGGCACTTCCTCCCCGTTTTCTTCCGAAAGGGCGGGTTCCCCTGAAGGAAGCCCAAGATCAAGGCCGCTTGAGACAAGAGAAAGCACTTCATCCACTATTTCTTTCATGAGATCCGGATGTTCCTCGAGATATTGGGCCAACGCTTCCTTGCCCTGAGCGAGGGTTTCGCCTTTATAGGCGATCCATGAGCCCTTTCTTTTCACCACGTCGAAGTCGATAGCCATGTCCACAACGGACATCCCCCTGGGAATTCCTTTTCCATATATGAGGGAGGAGTGACCGGTCTTGAAAGGGGGAGCCTGCTTGTTTTTCACCACCTTCATCCAGAGTTCATGGCCGATGGTGTCGTCGCCTTTGGTTATGGATTTCCCCCGTTTGACCTCGATCCGTACCGAGCTGTAAAACTTCAGCGCCCGTCCTCCGGTAGTAGTTTCCTGGGGGCCCTGGCTGTACCCTGTGCTGATTTTTGCCCGAAGCTGATTGATGAAGACAACGACGCAATTGCTCTTCGAAATGGCGGATGTGAGCCTTCTGAGCGCATAGGACATAAGCCGCGCCTGGAGCCCCACCTGGCTGTCCCCAATTTTCCCGTCTATCTCCGCCTGGGGGGTAAGGGCGGCGACCGAGTCCACGACCACAATATCCACTGCGCTGCTTCTCACGAGAGTATCGAGGACGTAAAGAGCCTGCTCGCCGCTGTCAGGCTGGGCAATGTACAGGGATTGAACATCCACTCCGAGGGTTGCGGCAAGACGGGGGTCAAGAGCATGCTCGGCATCGATGAAGGCCGCTATTCCTCCGCCCTTTTGGGCCTCGGCGACTGCATGGAGAGCCACTGTTGTTTTCCCCGAGCCCTCGGGACCGAATATCTCCACGATTCTCCCTTTCGGAAGCCCTCCTATTCCAAGGGCCACGTCCAGCGGGAGTATGCCTGTGGGAATAACTTCCACAGCGGATCTGAAGGATTCCCCGAGTCTCATTATGGAGCCTTCGCCGAACTTGCTCCGGATGTCTTCAATTGCCAGTTCAAGGACATCTTCCCGGGTTTGAGGGTTTTTCTTCTTCGCCAAACAAAACCACTCCTTTCTTTTTTCTTGCGGCGCTGTTGTCAGGGAAAGGAACTTCAGAGAAGGCTCCATTCCTGCAGCAGGAAATATTCAGGACCGGAGGGCCGAAGTTCGCTTTTCATCCAAAGAATGTTTTTTGCACTCCATTCTCCGGATCGTTCCACTTGAAACGAAGGAGGGACAATCTCTTCAGACTGTCTTGCACGGGCAAGGGTGACATGAGGGTGGAAGGACCTGTTTTCTTTCCCCATCCCCGCAGCCGCAGCCGCAGATTCAATCAGCTCCGCAATTCTCGCGAGCTTTTCCGTTTCCCCTTCGATACCGATAAAAAAAGTCCGTGCCCGTTTCATTCCCGGAAAGGCTCCAGGTTGACCAAGTCGAAGAAAAACCGGCCCCGGCCTGTTTCCGGAAAGCGCGGTTTCTGCATTTTTTCTGAACTCTTCGAGCACTGAAAGAGGATGTTCACCACAAAACCTTAGAGTGATATGATACAGTTCCTTTTCAACCCATTTCAGGCCGGAATGTTCCCGTCGAATTGCCGCTGCACGGTCCCCGACGATACGTTTCACCGCCTCGGGAAGGGGAATGCAGACGAAAGAGCGAACCAGGCCGCCGCTCATTATTCTTTCTCCGACACTTTCCGCCAGAGACACAAGAGAGCGAACATGCAGGCCCGCTTCCTGATGCCGTTCCGGTCGCCGGGAAACAGCCTTTTCACCGCTTCCGTCCTCCCTTTCCCTGCAATGCCGAACCAGACGGTTCCTACCGGTTTCTGGGCAGAACCTCCTTCGGGGCCTGCGATTCCCGTGACAGAAACAGCCAGATCCGTTCCGAAAACGCGGATCGCCCCTTCCGCCATCTCAGCGGCACACTGGGAACTGACTGCTCCGAAGTGATCCAGCGTAGCCTCGCTTACCGAGAGTATGCTTTTCTTCGCGGTGTTACTATAGCACACTGCGGTGCCGAAGAAAACCGCCGAACTTCCCGGAACCGAGGTAAGAGCCGCTCCCACCAGTCCTCCTGTGCAGGATTCAGCACATGCCAATTTCAGGCCCCGTTGTTCCGATCCCATAATCACCGCTTCTTCAAGCGAACGGGCTTCCGGGGGAAGGCAATCTCCCGGCACAAACAGCCGTACATCGGCTTCCGCCCTGACGACATCCGCCGGATTCCCCCGCATGAAGATTTCGACGAGACCGGGTGAAGGAAGTATGGAAATATGAAGCTCCTTTCTGGATATGACAGGTGCCAGGCGGTCCTTCAACAGGCTCTCCGGCCACCCAGCAACCAGGACCGAAGCAGTTCCGTTCCTGAGAGGGGCGATCTCTCCTGACAGTTCCTGTTCTGCCATGGCACGGTATTCGGAAGGCACTCCCGGAAAGGCAAAGAGTTTCGTTCCGCAAATTTCAAAGGCGATTCCGAGGGCGGATCCTTCGGGATTGTGGACAGCCCGCGTTCCCAAGGGTACAGTCCCCTGGGTATCCCGGCATTTTTCCAATAAAACCTGCATTTCAGGGGGATATCGGCCTATTATCCTGTTGTAGGCATCATCCGCCGTTTCGAGGGGGACCTTCAGAAAGGAAGAAAGGGCTTCGCGGGTACAGTCGTCATGGGTCGGCCCAAGACCTCCCGAAAGGACCAGGAGGTCAGTTTTTCCTACCCATTTTTCCAGGTGATTTGACAGGGAATCTTTTCCGTCGGGGAGGATTTCCATACACTCAACCCTCCAGCCCGCCCGGGTCAACCGCCCGGCGAGCCAGGAGCAGTTGCCCTCATGGCGAATGCCGCTGAGAAGTTCGTCACCCAGGGCGATCAACACTGCATGCTTCAACGGAACGCCTCCCTGCCGTCAAAAAATGGAACTCCATCCTCCGCCGAAATACAGCCACCTGATGACCGAAAGGATACTGTTCACGAGAATGCCGGCTACAATATCATCGGCCATGATTCCCCATCCTCCCGGCAGTTTTTCCGACGCGTTCACCGGAAACGGCTTCAGGATGTCAAAAATCCTGAAGAGAAAAAGCGCGGGGAGGAAAAAGCCCGACGGAAGTCCGTACATTGAAATCCAGGTTCCGGCGACTTCATCGATAATGACTTCTCCCGGGTCCGTTTTTCCTTCCTTCCGGGAATACTGGTGAGAGGCCCATACTCCAAGAAAAACAACAGCGAGTATACCCGCCAGGGGGACAGGATATAGGGCAAAAACCAGCCACGCCGCGACCGATCCCACCGTCCCCGGCATGGCGGTGAAAAAGCCGAGACCGCAGAGTGTGGCCGCACACCAAGAGAAATCCTTATTCCCCGGCAATTTCCGCAAAAAGGTCGTGTTCAGCGGCATCAGTAATCCGCACCTCCACAAATTGTCCTTCCTCGAGGGATGTACCGCCTGACACGGCGACCAGCCCGTCGACTTCGGGAGCTTCCCTGTAGGATCTGCCCCAGGCGGTACCGTCTTCTTCGTCTATCTCGTCGATCAGGACGGCGAGTTTTTTGCCCACGAAAAGCTCCTGTCTCTCCCGGGAGATTTCCGACTGAAGCTCCATGAGCCTCCTGTATCGGGCTTCACCTATTTCGGAAGAGATCCGGCCCTCCAGAGCTGCAGCGGGAGTCCCCTCCTCAGGGGAGAAAATAAAGGCGCCGACACGGTCGATCATGGCCTGTTCAAGAAAATCGAGGACTTTTGAAAACTGGGATTCAGTTTCACCCGGGAAACCAACCATGATCGTCGTCCTGAGGGCGAAGAGCGGGTCCGTCTTCCTGGCATAGGAGAAAATCCGCCGAATGTGGTCTTCGTCCGATGGCCGGTTCATTCGCTTCAGTATCTCCGGATCGATGTGCTGGACGGGGATGTCTAGGTAGGAGAGGATTCGGTCGTGCCCAGCGACAAAATCGATGAACCTCTCGTCGATCCTCGAGGGGTGCAGGTACAGGAGGCGGATCCACACGTCCCTTGGGAGTTCTTTATCCAGTACTGAAAGCAGTTCTCCGAGGCGGGGCTCACCATAAAGATCTCTTCCGTATATTGTAAGGTCCTGCCCCACAAGACAAATTTCCCTGGCTCCCTTCTCAGCCAGGTCCGAGGCCATGGCGGAAAGCTGGGGAATGCCGATGCTCCTTGCCATTCCCCTGATGGAGGGAATGGTGCAGTAGGAACAAAAGGTGTCACATCCCTCTCCTACTTTCAGGTAGCGGGACCAGGGCCTTGTTTCAGAAAGCATCCCCCTTTCCGGTTTACCTGAGGGGATCAGCCCGAGAGAACGGAGTACAAGTCCCCACTCCTCCGCCCGCGCCCACACGTCCACCGAGGGCAGTTCTTTTTTCAGTTCGTCTCCGTACCGGTTGACAAGGCAGCCCACCACGCCGATTTTTTTAAGCTTTCCCTGTTCCTTGAACAGTTCGAGATCGAGGATGGCGTTGACACTCTCTTCCACGGCAGGCTGTATGAAACCGCACGTATTCACCAGTGCGACGTCGGCTTCGCCGACGTCGCTGACAATTTCCACACCGGATGACTCAAGAAGGCCGATGAGATTTTCGCTGTCTACGGAATTCTTGGAGCATCCAAGACTGATGATGCTGAGCTTCACCGGGCGATCCTTCCCGTTTTCCCGTCCGGAGCGTAAAACACACGCTCCACGCCCTTGGTCGTTCCCGGATTTCCCAGGTTTTCCCCATTCCAACGGGTTTTGATGGATCCCGCTCTTCCGTAGGTCACCTCGATCCTTTCCTTCACCGTGAAGGAAACGGATTCACCCGCTTTCAGAGTACGCTCATAGATAGTCTTTGTTCCCTGTCTCACACGGACCCAGCAGTCTCCTACGGCATCGATTACAAGTTCCCTGTCCTTTTTCTTTTCAGCAGCGGCGGGAGGAGTCTGGGGTGCATTCGCCCCCACGAGTTCGGCAGCTGTAGGAGGAGAAGCCATTCCGGCAACGGGAATGGCTGCCTGATCGGCTGAAATGGGTACCGGGATGTTCTGCCGGGCGGAACCGGTTTCAGAGGAAGATTTTCCGGCGACGGCCTGAGCCGGCTGGGTGGAAGCAGGTTCTTCAACTGCAGCCCCCCTGTCGGTTTCGTTCGGAGTTGCGTCGTTCTTTTCGATGTTTTCTTCCCGGACCGCAAAGGAAGGAACACCGTTCTGGTCCCAGGTGTACCAGACGTACCAGGAGGAACCCGCAGCCACAAGAAGAAGGATGGCAAAAATCCAGAACCGGGAGGCAGGTTTGAATCCCTTGGTGGGCGGTGTGCATGATCCCACCACAGGAGGTTCTTCCTCCCGGACTCTCTCCGTGCCTTCGGAGAGAACAGGAAGATATTCGCCCCAGAACTCTTCCGCACCGATAAACTGGAGATACGTCCGTATAAACCCGCGAACGTACACTGTTCCGGGAAATTCAGAGAAATCTCCCCGTTCTATTCCTTCAAGGAATTGTATTCTTATCTTGGTTCCCTCGTGGACATCCTTCAGACTGAGCCCACGTTCCTCTCTCTTGCGTCTGATTTCCTTCCCCAAGTCCTGCAATGTATTTTCCCGATGCTCAGGCATGGGCGATTGCCTCCTTAACTTTCAGCTTGATCTCCTGCAAAACCAGGGCAGGATCCTGAGCACCGAACACGGCGCTTCCCATTACCAGAACGTCGCACCCGCCGAGAGCTATTTCGGCGGCATTCCCCCCGGCAATTCCACCATCCATTTCCACAAGATAAGAATAATGCCCAGCTTCCCTCCACCTGCACAATGATTTCGTTTTATCAAGAGCGGAGGGAATGAATGACTGCCCTCCGAAACCAGGGTTTACTGACATGACAAGAACAAGGTCCACCATGGGAAGAAGGGGGCGAAGCAGTTCTTCCGAGGTTCCCGGATTAATGGACACCCCCGCCTTTGCACCTCTTTCGCGAATCCTGGAAAGGGTACGGTGGATATGGGGATCGGCTTCGATGTGAACCGTAAGATAGTCGGAACCCGCATCGAGAAATGACTCAAGAAGCCTGTCAGGATGTTCAATCATGAGGTGAACGTCAAGCACCTCCGATGGATACCGTTTCCTCAGGGCGGAGACGAAGCCCGGACCGAAGGTGATGTTCGGGACAAAACACCCGTCCATGACATCAACATGAAGCCAGTCATGGCGTCCCCTGAGGGAAGCAATTGAAGACTGGACATCGAGATAATTCGCCGAAAGAAGGGATGGAGCGAGAAGCACACTCTTCATCATTTATACCGCTCCTGCCACACGAATTCTCCTCCGAGGTAGATGGTCACGACACCTTCCCGGACAAAAGGAGCATCAAGAGAGATGAATTCTCCCCCTTTGACATCCCGGCTCAACAGGTGTTTCGTTCCCGTGGCGTCGACCATCTCGATCTTCAGCCCGAGAGGTTTCGTCAGGGGCGGTACCTGATACCGGATCTTCGCCGTGCCGGTCGGGGCCGCTCCCGTTTTCTGGCCGGACGCGGGAGGCTGTGTTTCTGCAGGCAATCCGGTAGCGCCCGCAAGTTCCTGTTGCTTCGGAGTCAGCACGGTCTGAACTGGTCCGGCCGGGCCCACCTGCCGCGGCTTTTGCTGGGCGGCCGGTTCCTCCACCACAACGGTGCCGGAGGGACGCCCCGCTGAACCGGGTGCCACAATCTGGGTTTCAGGTTTCTGCGGTTCCTCTGTTTTCTTGTTCGTGGCCACCACGATCCGGACTGAATCTCCCAGCCGGACCATGGTTCCCGCTCTGGGTTTAGTTGACATTATCATGCCTTCCGGAGTGTTCTGGGTAGAAACGTATTCAACACCTCCGAATTTCAGGCCGCTCTGGGCGAGGAGATCCTTTCCTGCCGTCTCATCCCGCTGGGCGATGTCCGGGACAGGAATTCGTCCACCCTTGGGAACCGGGCCTAGACTGACGAGAAGATCGATTTTTCTGGCATCGTCAACTACTGCAGGTATTGCGGGATTCTGGGCAATTACGGTTCCTGCAGGTCTGGTGTCATCATGGATCTTTACCGTGTCTCCCGCAGAAAAGCCTATCTCCTGGATTTTTTTCAGGGCCTCGGCGTTCTCAAGCCCCCTGAGGTCGGGAACGGCTTTTTTGTTCCCTCCCCTGCTGATTTTGAGAATTATGCTTTTGTCCCTCCGGACCTTTGTGCCTGCTTCCGGCCACTGGGCGAGAACGGTTCCCGCAGGTATGGATGAGTCCACCTGCTCGATTTTCACTTCGAGACCGATCCGCTCAGCCTCGTCAACCGCGTCAAGAACCGACATCTCACGGAGAGGAGGTATCACAAGGTCTTTTCCACCGAAAAACACGGTGTAAAAAGCAACGCTGCCCGATATGAGAATGACAAGAATCACCAGGACAACGGCCCAGCGGAAGATTCTACCCATCAACAGTCTTCCCTCCCGATTTTTTCATTATCACGGCCATGTAGAATCCGTCGATCCATGGCAGTTCCGGCCACATGTATGTCCCCCAGGGACGTCCTTTTCTGAACACAGTTCCGCTGAAGGGAAAGGAAAGTTCCACCAGACCGGGCTCTTCAGAGAGGACTTGGGCGACTACATTTTCATTTTCGTTTTTCAGCAGGCTACAAGTAGAGTAGACCACAATGCCTCCCGGCGCAAGGAGGGAAACCGCCCTTTTCAGCAGATTAATCTGCAGGGAAGCCAGGGAATCGAGCTTTTCCGGAGTCAGGCGCCATTTTCCCTCCGGGTGGCGGCTCCATGTACCGCTTCCCGAACAGGGAGCATCCAGAGAAATCATACCGGGGACAAAAGAGGGAGGGGCAAGAAGGGCATCTCCTGTGACAATCCTGACTTTTCCCCGCATTCCTGTCCTGGCAAGCTCTCTCTCCGCAGCTTTCGCCCTGGCAGGAGACAGCTCGATGCTTTCCAGGGGCGTTTCCGGAAAAAGGGAGGCTATTTGTCCTGTTTTCACTCCTCTCCCTGAACACATCTCAAGTAGAGGTCCACCTTTATGCATTTTTTTCATCACTTCCGCGACCATCATGGATGATTCAGTCTGGGGAGTGGCAAGGCCTTCACCGTACCCGGGAAAATCCGGAGGGAAAACGGTCCCGGCCAGACGCACGGAGGAGGGAAGGAAGGGGGACTGCCAGCATCGTATACGCTTTTCCCGGGCAAGGACGAGAATTTTCTCCCTGTCACTTTCTCCTGTTATCCTGAAGGATGAATAGGGGCGTATCCGCATCATTTTGAGCAGTTTTTTCCCATCCTCGCCCCAGGTGTTTCGCCACGATGAAGCCACCCATGCCGGAATGCCTGAAACAAGGGATTGTTCCTTGAGCCCTCCGGAGGTCTCGATCTTTTTCAGCTGGTCCCGGCCCTCCTCCGACACTCTCCTCAAAACCGCGTTCACAATACGGGAGCCACGGTCATCACCCTGTTTTTTCAGTTCCTGGACCAGGCCGTTCACCAGAACCCTGGGGGCAAAGGTCCGAAGCTCAAGAATGCCTGCCGTTCCAATACACAGGGCATCCCCGGAAGACTGGGAGAGCCCTGACGGCGAGGTTTTGAGAAACCTGCCGTAAATTTCCTTCCAGAGAAATTGCCGTCTGAGAGCGGAATACACAAGGGACGAGACCAGTGTGAGATCTCCCGGCGACAGTGAGTCGGCGATGCGCCGTATCGATTCTGAAGCGAACTTTCCGGCCCGGACTTCGCGCCACACGAAAAGGGCGGCCTCGATACCCCTCATGACACCACCTCCGCGACAAGGGGCTCTCCTTTGAGCCTGGTTCTGACAAACACCGAGGACGGTGCCAGCAGGCCGATGCCGAAAAATGCCTTTCTTTCGTTTCGAGATTCCGCTCCTGTTATTTCAAAGCCCTGCAGGTTCAAAGGGACCGTCAGTCGCCGCTGAATCCAGGGGGAGGCACAACGGATCAAATAAAAGGAAATAAGCAGAACGGCTGCGGCTACCAGGGTGTTGAAGCCTCCAAGGAGAGCAAGCGGCACAATGCAGAGAATTGCGCAGAATAAAACCACTGCGGAAGCAGCGGTACACTTCGGACTCTGAGCAAGAGATGATTCCCCTGACCTGATTCGAAGCAGAGCGTTTCTCGCAGCGGAAAGCACCTCTTCAGGATCAAGCCCTCCCCTGAGGGAGAATCCGTCTTCCTCGGCAGGTCCTTCGATTTCCAGGGGACCGTATCGCTCTTCAAGGACTGCGATCGTTCCGTGGGCAAGTCCATGATTCGCCCGTACCCTTTTGTTGATAAGAATGCGGAGCAGCTTCGCGGGAGAAAAAAACATAGCGGGCAAATATTTCGCTGTAACGCCCACCGACACGAGAACGGCAACCAGGAGAAGGGCCGCGAAGGCCAGCCATGGAAAAAGAAAAAGAAGAAGGACGATTACAAGAAAAGGCATGCATTTATTCCTTTCTTTCCGGGAAAAGAAATGGAGCGACTTCCGAAGCCGCTCCATTGTTTCAGAAACGGTATACCAGCCCTCCCTGCAGGATTCAGTCCCTGTTTCCGTACATTCCCCGAAGGAAAAGAAGGCGTATGAGCTGGGCGAAAGCCATGACGGTCGCGGCGATATAGGTCCAGGATGCAGCCCTCAGCACGGATCCTGCGCCGCCGATTTCATCGGTGGAGAGAATGCCGGTATCGGCGAGAACCCGCAGTGCGCGGTTGCTGGCGTCGAATTCCACTGGCAGAGTCACAAGATGGAACAGGATGACCCCCAGAAAGAGGAGTATCCCGAGATTCATAAGCATCTCTCCGCGAAGAAGGATGCCGATGAAGAAAAGGGGGAAGGCAAGGGTCGAGCCGATCCCCACCACGGGAACAATGGTATTTCTTATCTTCAGCGGAGAGTAATTCACGCTGTCCTGGATGGCGTGCCCTACTTCATGGGCGGCTACCCCAATGGCGGCAATGCTTGTGCTGCCGTAGACCGAATCGGAAAGGCTGAGACTCTTGTCCCGGGGGTCGTAATGATCAGTCAGGTTTCCTCCCACCCGGTCCACCGGAACATTCTGCAGGCCAAATCGGTCAAGGATCGCCCGGGCGGCGGACGCCGCCGTAACTCCCCGACGGGACCCCACCGCGCTGTATCGCGCAAAAACGGATTTCACCCTCATCTGGGCCCACATGGCGAGAAGAAGTGCGGGTATGAGCAACATCATCGTCGGATCAAAGAAAAAGGGAAACATGGCCCCACCTCCGTCAAAATACATGGTAGATGGACAATAGACTACTCCCGTTCCGTCCCATCTTCATCGGTATTTTACACGGTTCCGGAGGATAGGTCAACAATGGTCAGTCTACTTGTCGTAGAATCGGCCGATCGCTGAGACGATGCGCACCTGTTCTTCCATGGTGAGTTCCGGGAAAACAGGGAGAGCCAGGGTTTCCCTGCTGAGTTGCTCGGACACGGGGAAATCCCCTTCCGAATAGCCAAGGAAAGAGAAGCATTTCTGAAGATGGAGGCTGACGGGGTAATACACCCTGCTGACGATCCCTTCCTCTTCGAGACAGGCCTGGAGTTCATCCCTGCGGGGCACCTTGACGACGTACTGGTGATAAATGTGATAGTTCCCCTCGAGTTCCTGGGGAGGAACCACCGTGTCGAGCAGTCCCTTTTCGGCGAAAAGGGCGAAATATCTCCCGGCAACCCTCCGACGCTCTTCGTTCCACTCCTCGATATGACGAAGCTTGACCCTGAGGATGGCGGCCTGAAGGGAATCAAGCCGGCTGTTCAGGCCGACCTCGTCGTGATAGTAGGTCGTGCCTGCGCCGTGTACCCTGAGTTTCCTGAGGCGTGCGGCTATCTCTTCGTCCTGGGCGACTATCATGCCGCCGTCTCCGTAACCTCCAAGATTCTTCGTGGGGAAAAAGGAGTAGCACCCGATTTTCCCCCAGGCTCCTGCCCGGCGGATATGGTTTCCTTCCTTTCTCCAGGCCCCGAAGGCCTGCGCTGCGTCTTCAACGACAGCCACTCCCCTGGCGGAAAACTCTTCATACACTGTCTCGAGAGGTGTCATCTGGCCGAAGATGTGAACCGGAAGAAAGGCTTTTGTCCTCGGCGTTATCGCTTCAAGGGCCTTGACCGGGTCAATGTTGAAGGTCCCGGGATCCACGTCGGCAAAAACGGGAACCGCCCCGAGGCGGGTAATGCAGCTTGCCGTGGCGAAAAAACTGTAAGGCGTGGTGATAACCTCGTCCCCTTCTCCAATGTCAAGAGCCATGAGCGCCAGGAGAAGGGCGTCCGTTCCGGAGGCGCACCCGATGGCGGAGACGTTGCCGAGATAGCTTTCGCACTCCTTCTCAAAAGCGGCCACATCCGGCCCCAGAATAAAGTGCTGGCTCTCGAGAACCGAGTTCAGCGCCTCAAGAATTTCGTCCTTTATCCTGCCGTAATTCCTCGTTAAATCCAGGGTTGGGATCTTTGCGGTCATAAAAACGTGTACCTCCTTGAACTTTCGCGAAGAAAGAATTCCCCGCGTCGAATACACTCCGTAGTGTATCTTCACCAAATCGGGTCCTTTTGTGGCGCACAAAAAACGAGCGGGAGAAGTTCCCCGCCCGGAAACTATGACACTATGCGCAGGTCATTCCTCCACGATCCGGCTGAGTCCAGAAATGGTCTCCTTTAGGTGGCGTTTCATGAGTTTGACTGATTTTTCACTGTCGTGAGCCCTGAGGGCCACCAGAATTTCCTTGTGAGAATCAACTGTGGGGGTGGTTTCGTTCTGATAGAAGGGATCATAGAAAACGACGTAGGCATTTGTTCTTGCAAGAATATTCTCCACGTATTCCGCCAGCACCCTGTTCCCGCTCGCATCGGCGACTGCCTTGTGGAAGGCTTCGTTAACCTCGAGGTAGGTTTCGAGGTCCTTCTCCTCGATTGCCCTGGCTTCTTCCACCAAGGCTTCTTCCAGCCGCCGGAGATGCCTGTCTCCGATTCTTTCAGCCGCCAGCCGGATGGCAAGGCATTCAAGCTGTTCCCGTACAAGGAAGGTGTCCTCGATCTCCCGTACTGTCGGGGCGGCGAGACGGGCGCCGCTGTTCGGTATGATGATAACCAGTCCTTCGCTCGCCAGGCGCCGGAGCGCCTCCCTCACCGGGGTCCTGCTAACGCCCATCTGAACTGCGATGTTCACTTCCGGAAGTCTCTGTCCCGGCTTCAGCTGCTTTGTTATAATGCGATGGCGCAGTTCCTGGTAGGCATAATCCGCCGATGTGGTATAAAGACGTGGTTCTCTCATATTTGAAGGACCTCCCTGTTTTCATGAAGTCGGATTTTTGCCGAATCTATTGTATAACAGTCAGTATTGTAGATTTTGAGATACTTTATCATATCTAGGATGAACCGACAAGATACGGGGGGAGAAAAGTGCACCTCACCTTCACTTTTTTTCCGGTGCGTCGAAGGAGGGCTGGTTATGAGATTCACCGTACTGCTGCTGTCTATGGGAACCGTGGTATTGTTCGGTTATGCCCTTGCGGGGCTCGGCGGTTATTTTTTCGCAAGGGGACGGCCCGACTACATCGTTTTTGGCCTCGCGGGGGGCATTCTCACCGCAGCGGCCGCGCTTTTCCTGTGGAAAAAATACCTCGTCACCCTTGAAAATGAGACAGGAAAAGACACCATGAAAAATGTTTAAATGAAAGATCCCCAGCATTGCACCAGCCTGGCGCAGGCTTCACTCATTTTTCCCGCAGGGACGGAAGAAATGGAAAACCTCACCGCTTTCTGCGGTTTTTTCCCAAGGGAGTAAAGAGCCCCGTCGGTGACGAACACCCCTTTTCGGGAAGCACTTCGCGCCGCTTCGCTGCCGTCCGTTTTTCCCGTGGGGAACCACAGGAATACCCCTCCTTCCGGCCTGTGGGCCGAGACACCGGGGAAGGCGTCAGCGAGACCTCTTACAAGAGACTCCATTCGTGCCGAAAGCACCGTTCTCGCCCTTTCAATGGCTTCCGCAAGCTTGCCCTGCTGGATGAATTTCAGCATCACAAGCTGGACAAGGGACGACGTCTGCCCCTGACGGAAGGATGCGGTCCGGACGTAGCCGTTTCTGAGCCCCGGCGGAAGCAGGATGTATCCAAGCCGCATGCCAGGGAAGAGAACCTGGCTGAAGGAGCCGATATATATCACCCCTTCGCCTTCATCGAGAGCCTTCAGCGCGGGAACGCTCTTTTCACCGTAGCGGAGCTCTCCGTAACTGTCGTCCTCTATGATGAGAAAACCCTTTCTCTCCCTGAGAGCGAGTATTTCCCTGCGGATTTCCTGGGAAAGAGTTCTCCCGGTGGGATTCTGGAAGCTCGGAACGAGATACAGGATATCCCGGGATGTCAACTTTTCCAGGGCGGCGAGCCCATCTTCACCCAGAAGGGGGACAGGTCTGAGGGGCAATCCCTCGTTGGCGGCTATATCTTTCATGTCCGAATAGGTCAGTTTCTCCGCAAACACCCGGCAATAGCCGCCGGCACGGAGAGACCGGAGGACCGTGGAGAGGGCGTCTTTTCCTCCTGATGTAACCGCCATCTCACCCGGCCTGGCAGGGATTCCCCTGAGAACGGAGTGCTCGAGGAGTGCGAACCGCAGCTCTTCCAGCCCTTCGGGAGGGCTGCCGCCGAGGACGTTTCCCTCGTCTTCGAGCAGGGCTTCCCGGCTGATCTTCGCCAGGGCGGCGAAAGGGACAAGATCCCGGGTCGGCCGTTCGGAATCAAAATTGAAAATGTTTTTTTCTTCCGGGCTGCGCACCAGGTGGGGAAGCAATTCCGAAGCTGCGAAAGCACCGCTCCTTCCTTTCAGGCGAACCACTCCTCTTTTCTCGAGGAGCAGGTAGGCTTCCACCACGGTGGAGCGGCTCACGCCGAGGGTGCGGGCAAGTTCCCTTGTGCCCGGAAGCCTCGCTCCGCAGGGAATGCTGCCCGCCAGGATCATTTTTTCAAGATGATCGGCAATTTGCCTGTACAGGGTACCGATTCTGAATTCCAACGGTATTTCAAGAAGCATCTTTCCCAGCCTTTCGCCGTCTATCCTCTGGTACAATGGTCAGAATGAAGTCACAGAAAGATGAAAACGAGGTGAATTCTTGATCAATTCCGGGCAGACAAATCCAGATATTATCGTTTTCGATGTGGACGGCGTCCTCGTTGACGCTTCACGGTCCTACCCCCTGGTCGTTGCCCGAAGCCTTCTTTGGGCCTGGATCAGGGTGCTCGGGAGAATTCCCGACTGCGACGGATTCACCTACGATCATTTTGCCGCAACGAAAACCCATCCTGCCTTCAACGATGACTATGATATCGCCTGGGCGGTCATCAACTGCACCGCCGCATCCTCAACCCGGTCGCTGGCGGAAAGCCTTCCCTCGCCGCCGAAATGGCGCGCACTGATAGAAGAGTGCAGGGACGGCGACATTGAAGGATGGGTCCGCCGGTTTTTTGGAGAAAGAGTTCCAAGAGCAATGGTGCGAAAAGTCTGCGAAGAGATGTATTTCGGCTGCGACGAATATGAGGCTCTTGGGAAAACGCCTCTCTACACCACCAGGCGCAAGGGTTTCTGGGAAGAGGAATCCTCCCTGGTTTCTTTTCACTGGAGAAATCTTCCCCTCGTTTCAGCTATCTACACAGGAAGGCCCCGTTCAGAACTTTCACTTGCCCTGAAGCTCATCGGCTGGACGGACTTTCCCGACGATATGATAATAACCCCGGATGACGGCATCATGAAACCATCCCCCCTGGGGCTGTCCATTCTCTGCGAAAAAGCCGGAGCATCCTCCCCCCTCTTTCTCGGAGATGCCGAAAGCGACAGAAAGACGGTTTCCGCTTTCGGCAGGGGCACCTTCGCAGCCATAGGGGATTTTCTCTCAGACGAGCCGAAGTGCTACAAAAATCCGGAGGAAGCACTCAGGGACAAGGGGCTCATGGGGTAGAACTCATTTTTTTCTCAGCACAAGCCACCGGTAGATTCCCTCGACGTTGCTCCAGAGTTCGATGCAGAGGTCTGTAACCACTCCATATCCCTGGCTCCAACCGGAGAAGCCCTTTTCTTTCCCGTTTCCGGGTTCTTTGACGGACCAAAGAGACTGGGCCGCATCCCCGGGATTAATGACCGAAGCGTAGGAAGGAAGGTAGCCCCTGAGCTTTTCCCCGAGGTTCAGAAGGATATCTCCTTCAAGAGATGACACCTCCACCTTTTTCAGGTCATCGGAAGGCATGCCGTACTTTCCCCTGTAGCGGAAAAGATTCATCCCTTCGTACTGCTTCCCGTTCGGGAGTTCAAAGGATTCGCCGAGAAGGGGTGCTGCCCCTCCGTTGACAAATACGACCTTCCTTGACCTGAAAAGCCCGCTGAACCATTCCCTCATGCCCTGCCTGGCAAGGATCTTTTCCGCGCTGAGAAAACCGGGGCCGTGGGGAACGTAGACGGCGTTGACGTCCAGGGCTGGATTCGCTTCATCAAGAAAAATCTTTCGTACGGAACACCCGAGGTAGGAAAAGAGCCTTCTTGCGTTATCCCCTTCAAGCTCGAGCCCGTTGTGGGTAACCACGCCGACGGTCAGCCCGGCCGCCTTCCCGCGGAATGGTTCCGGCACTTCGGTCCATTCCTGGTTCAGCCTGGCAAATCCCCAAAGGGCATTCCAGTCGATCTGTCCCGGAATCGACGCCAATTGTGAAGCGGCGGCCTTGACGGGAAAAACGGCTCTCTCGGCCATGGAATCAAGGCAGAGTTCCAGCAGGCTTGACCTGTTTCGTTCAAGGAGTTTCGGGATGTAGCCAAGACTGAGAAGAGGGATTCTCCTTCCTGCTTCAATCTCCAGAAGCTGGAATTCCCTGGGATTGAGAACGGAAG
>JAGPEN010000012.1 GCA_018057035.1 Aminivibrio sp.
AAAAGGTCGGCCAGCTTGACGGTCCGGGCAATGTCGTTGGATGCCGCCCGGAGGATGAAAAGCGCATAGGTTTCGCCCGGACGTTTCGTCAGGGCCTCGACCGCCTCGACCACGCTTTCGGGAAAGCCTTCGGCCCTCAGGTCCCCAAGGGTGAAGGAGGAGTCTTCCAGCACGTCGTGAAGCACGGCGGCCATTTTCGCCTCTTCGGGGACCCGTTCCATGACCCGCAGGGGATGACCGATATACGGCGCCCCTGCCTTGTCCACCTGCCCTTTATGGGCTTTCCGCGCGATTTCAATCGCCCGTTCCAGTGTTGACATGTTCGAAACCTCCCTTTTGTTTTGTGGCTGGTTTTGTCCTGCTAAAAACGGAGCAGATTCCCTTTCCCGGAAAAAACGGGGAAAGGAAGGCTGTTTTGCTTCGGAACACTGGGAAAAAGGGGATGGTTTTCAGCATGAAGGGGGAACTTTTTGCTTTCATTTAAAGCATATCACATCATTTCTGAAATGGGAAACGCTCCTTTCCTGACCGTCAGGGACGGTGCTCCAGGGGGGTTCCGCGGGCAAGAGAAGCCATAGAGGGATGTCCCGGGCGGATGCGTTTTGTTTCGGTTCCGTAACACTTTCTGCCGTTTCCCATTGTTTTATTGACCTCAAAGTCCATTGATACTAGAATCAGAGTCGCCGGGTTCCATATACGGCGTTCCGGCCATGGGACGAAACAACAGGAAAGCAGTTCATTATCGGAATCCTCAGGAGGGATAGTGGATGAAACGATGTGCGCTTGTGCTGTTTGTTCTGACCGCGCTGATCTTCAGCTCCGCGGCGTGTGCCGCTCCGGCGAACCCGGTGCTCCGCGTCATTACGTGGGCGGGGTATGCCCCCCAGGAACTCCTTGACAAGTTTACCGCGGAAACAGGATACAAGGTTGAAATCACCCTGAGCAACAACGAGGAAATGATCAGCAAGCTCCGTGCCACCCGGGGCGGCGGCTTTGACCTCGCCCAGCCTTCCCAGGACAGGATCTCGTCCGTGGTGGAGCAGTACAGGATTTACCAGCCCATAGATTATTCCCGCCTTAACGAAGAGCAGATTGACCCCTCCCTTCTCAACGCAGTGAAAAAGAATACGCTCGTGGAGGGGAAGTCCTACGCGGTCCCCCATGTGTATGGCACTGAGGGACTCGTGGTGAACAGGGCCAAGGCGCCCGACGTGAAGGATTTCAAGGATCTTCTCGACCCGAAGTATGCCGGCAGGGTGTCCTACCGGCTGAAGAGGCCCACCCTCATCGGCATGGGGTTCTCCCTGGGACACGACCCCTTCGCTCTCTACGGGAAACCGGAAGAGTACCAGAAGTTCCTCGACGAGATGGAGAAGGTCCTTATCGCAGGAAAACCCTCGGTGAAGACCTATTGGGACAACGGTGATCAGCTGCTACAACTCCTTCGTTCCGGGGAGGTCTGGGCGGCGTCCGCGTGGGAGCAGGCAGGATGGAAGCTCCACGGGGAGAATCCCGACATAGACTACCTCGCTCCCGCGAGCGGCGCCCTTGCATGGGTTGACACTTTCGCGATCCCCGCCCGTTCCGAGAACCTTGAAGGGGCCTACGCCTACATCAATTTCATGCTCCGTCCCGAGAACGCCGCCTTCTTCACCAACAGGGAGACCTACGGCACAGCCTCGAAGGATGCCGTGAACTTCCTCGATCCCGAGATCAAGGCTAATTTCACCCGGGGACTTCCGCCTGAGGTCCTGGCGAAGATCAACTGGTACCCGACGGTTCCCGCAGGAATAGAAGAGATGGAAGGCCGGACGCTGGACAAGGTGAAGGCCGCGCGGTAAAAAAAGCGTCAACAACGAATCTCACTCCGCCGGCGGCCTTCGGATGGCTGCCGGCGGCTCTCTGATTGAGGTGACCTCTCCATGCCCTTTGCCCTTTCGGTTCGCGGTCTCACCAAAAGATTCGGAAATTTCACCGCCGTTGAAAACGTGTCCTTCGACGTGGAGGACGGAAAGTTTTTTTCCATCCTCGGGCCCTCGGGATGCGGCAAGACAACGCTCCTTCGAATGATCGCCGGGTTTTACCGGCAGGACGGAGGGACTATCCTGTTCAACGGCGAGGACATGAGCAGCGTCCCCCCGAACAGGCGGCCGGTGAACCTCGTCTTCCAGAACCTTGCCCTTTTCCCCATGATGAACGTGTTTGAAAACGTGGCCTTCGGGCTGAGGCGGAGAGGAGAGAAGGGCAGCGGCGTCGCCCGGAAGGTGAATGACATGCTGGAACGGGTGGGGCTTCCCGACTCGGGGAAGAAGCAGATCGGCCAGCTTTCAGGTGGGCAGAAGCAGCGCATCGCCATAGCCCGGTGCCTGGTGCTCGATCCTGCGGTGCTGCTGCTGGATGAACCCCTCGGCGCCCTTGACGCAAAACTTCGGGAGCACATGAAAGTCGAGCTGAAAACCCTGCAGGCGAACGTGGGGACGACATTCGTCTACATTACCCACGACCAGTCCGAGGCCATGGTGATGAGCGACACGGTGGCGGTGATGAACAAGGGGGCCTTTGAGCAGACGGGAAGCCCCCAGGAGCTGTACCACCGGCCGCGGTCCTCTTTCG
The DNA here is from genome assembly GCA_018057035.1 of Aminivibrio sp. The sequence goes on from JAGPEN010000012.1 coordinate 2,614, forward strand.
TGGCCCAGTTCGTGGGGAACAACAACAGGTTCCTGATCGTCCCGTCCGGAAGCGACGGCGGAATGCCGACCGGACTGTATGCCGGGAAGTTTCTCTTCGCCCTCGGTGAAGCCGTTCACGGCCGCGAAGAGGGGGTTCCCTGCGAGATGTTCGTCCGGCCCGAGGCCATGGTGATCGAACCCGGCAGCGACACCCCGGGGTTCAACCGGATGCCCGTTCAGGTTCGGGCGGTCCTGTTCGACGGCGGGAACAGCCGCCTCCTTGTGATTCCCGAAGGGACGGAGGACGAGATCGTCGTCATGCTGCCCCAGACTGGGCTGTATGACCACATCAGGGCGGGCGACCGGATTTCTGTAGGCTGGGATCCCGGAGTATCCCTCTGTTTTGCCGGGAGCGGCGGGAAACCCTACGATGAACGGTAGAATACGGTTGAACTGGGGCTTACTGTTCTTTTTCCTCCCGGTGGCCCTGTGGCTGCTGCTTCTGATCGTGCTGCCCCACGCCGAGCTTCTGCGGCTTTCCTTCACATCCTCCCGGCCGGGAGGCTTTACCCTGGAAAATTACATGGCTTTTTTCAGCGAGCCCATCTACTGGCTGACCTTCGTCAGAACGGCTTTTTATTCCGTCATAGTCACATTCCTGGTAATGGTTATAGCCCTTCCGGTGGCTTTCTATATCACCAAGGTGGCCCGCGTCCGCGCCGGGAGGTTCTTCATGGTGCTCATCCTCGTGCCCTTCTGGGTCAGCGAGCTGATACGGGTGTACGGGTGGATCATCCTGCTTCGGGAGAGCGGTGTGATCAACCGGCTGTTCACGTCCATCGGCCTGTTCAGCCGGCCCATTGAGCTGCTGTACAACGACGTCACCATGATCATGGGGCTGGTGTACACGAGCATGCTGTTCATGGTGGTTCCCATCGTGGGCGTCATGGATGCCCTCGACGATTCCCTCATCGAGGCGGCCTACGATCTCGGTGCATCGAAGACGGCCATCTGGCGCACCGTTATCATCCCTCACTGCATGCCGGGTATGGTTTCCGGAGGGATCATCGTTTTCATGCTGGTGCTGGGCAGCTATCTGACCCCCAACCTTATGGGAGGGAAAAACTCCCTCTGGTTCACCGAGCAGATCTACAACCAGATCATCCTGTACTTCAACTGGAACCAGGGGGCGGCCTTCGGCTTCCTGCTGCTTCTGCTCTCGTCACTTATCATCTGGATCGCGCTGAAGATAACAGGGCAGAACCTGGGGGAGGTGGTGAAGTGATCCGGTCCCTTCCGTCGTCCCGGAGGTACCGGTGGAGCTTCAACCTGTTCATCGGGGCGTATTTCGTTCTCCTGTTCGCTCCCCTGGTGGTGACCATGATCCTCGCCTTCAACGATTCCATGTACCCGTCCCTTCCATGGGAAGGATTCACCTTCGACTGGTTTTTCGGCAGCGGCCCCGAGAAGTTCGGCATTTTCAACGACCAGGCGAACCTGCGGAGCCTTGCCTTTTCATTCCGGGTCGCCCTGGCGGTAGCGTGCCTTTCCACCATCCTTGGCACATGCGCTGCCTTTCTCTTCGAGCAGGAGGATTTCCGGTTCAAGGGGGCGCTGTATTTCCTCATGATCGCCCCGCTGGTCATTCCTGGGGTCATCCTCGGCATTTCCATCCTCATGTTCGCCAACACCGTGGGGATTTTCATCGAAGACCTCACGGGAATCTACGTGAAGTCCCTCGTGCCGGGTTTCTGGCTGGTGGTCCTGGGGCAGTCGTCCTTCATTTCGACCATCGTTGCGCTGGTCGTCTCAGCCCGGCTGAAGAAGTTCGACCGCTCCCTGGAGGAGGCGGCCTACAACCTGGGGGCGAACAGGGCGGAAGTGCTCCGGTACGTCACGCTGCCGTACCTCCGGCCGTCCATCTTGGGCGGGGCGGCCGTGGCGTTTCTCATGTCCTTCGAGAACTTCAACACGACCATTTTCACCGTCGGGTCCCAGGCAACCCTGCCCATCAACATGTACATGCAGGTCCGCGACGGATCAACGCCTGTGATCAACGCCATTTCATTTCTTCTCATAACAGGTACGTCCATTTTTGCAGTGGCCAACCTGTACCTGGGAAAGAAAAAAGAGGACTAGCTCTTCCCGCCGGTCTTTCCGGCTATGTCATTCCAGTCCCATGCATCTGTCAGGGTAGTTCGTGATGATGATGTCCACGCCGCATTCCAGAAGCTCCCGTGCACGCTCGGTGCTGTTCACCGTCCAGCACGCCATTTTCATTCCGTGCAGGTGGGTCTCCAGTACAAGGTCGGAGGAGACGTAGTCGTGCAGGGGGTGGATGCTGTAGAGACCGAGATCCAGGTTTTTCAGGTAGTCGAAGGGGCGGAGGAGCAACGCCTCGTAGAGCATACCGAGGCGGATGCCCGGGGCGATGTCCCTGGCCCGTTTCAGCGAGAGATGGTTGAAGGAAGAGAGTATGGTGTTTTCGAGCCTTCCGTGTTTCCGCAGAACGGCGATGGTCTTCTCCTCGAGCCCCGGCCCGTCCGATGCCCGGCTTTTCAGCTCCACGTTCAGGAGCATATTTTCGGGGATCAGTTCCAGTACTTCCGCAAGGGCGGGGATTTTCTCGCCCCTGTATTCGGGGGAAAACCATTTTCCCGCATCAAGGCTCCGGATCTCCCGGAACGTCAGGTCACGGATATCCCCGGTGCCGCCGGTGGTCCGCTCTACGGACCAGTCGTGATGGACAACGGGTTCGCCGTCCCGGCTCAGCTGGACGTCGAACTCGAAACCGTGGCACCCCTGCCTGATGCCCAGCCCGAAGGCCGCAATCGTGTTTTCCGGGGCGTACCCGGAAGCTCCCCTGTGTCCCAGAATAAGCATCTATCTCACTTCTTTCAGGTATAGGTGGTTGCCCCCCTTCTATGTATCACAAGTTGTGGGAAGAGAAAAGAGGAAACGGGAGTCCCCGGGAAGAACATTCAGGAGTATTTTTTTATGAGGACGTGATCGAATCGTGGAGCATTCTCTCCTTTTGTGGACCGCATTTTTTCGTGGGCATTTTCGCGGGTTTTTTCAACACCATAGGCGGGGGATGATCCTTGCTGGTTCTCCCTTTCCTCTCTTTCCTGGGGATGGACGTAGCGGTCGCAAACGGAACGAACCGTCTCGGCATTGTTCTCCAGAGTATTGCCGGAGCTGAGGCGTACAGGAAAAAGGGTGTTCTTTGCTTCCGGACAGTCCTTCCACAATAGGAAGGAAAAAATACTGCGGGATTGTGACCGGGATGGAGGAGTGAGATAATCGGACAGAATAGGCGAATAGAAGAAAAAGGAGGGATTCTTCGTGAAAAGAAGCCTGTTTCCTCTCGCCCTGCTGTTTTTTCTCGCTCTTTTCCCCATTGCTGCGTCAGCCCAGTCACCCCTCGTTGGTCATTACTATATTCCGGAGTATTATCCCACCGTGGAGGAAGCGGTCGGACGGCTCAAGAACATCCAGCCCATGCTCATGGGAGCCCAGGACGGAACGCTCCGGTCCGTGGAGGCGGACAGGTTCGGAATCCGCTTCTTCTGGACGGTCGGGCAGGCGACGGTCATTCCCTTCGACAAGCTCTCCCGGATGAGAATTTTCCACAACACGGCCTTTCAGGGGCCCTGCCCGTGGTTCGTCGCGGCGAAGGTGTCGGAGGAAGGAGATCCTCCCCTTGTGAGAACGGCCACGAAAGAAGCGGCCCAGGAACTCTATTCCATCATCGCCTCGCTTACGGCAGCTGCGGGGAATCCTCTTGACCTGAGGGGAAACCTGGGAGGTTCCTCCGATACGCCGACGAAAGAAGCCCTCAAGAACGCCGGGCTCAAGAAGCAGGAAGGCGTCGTTGTCAACCTGGTGGAAATCGGGGGGCCGTCGGAAAAAGTCGGTCTGAAGGTGGGGGATGTCATCCTCTCCGTCAACGGTCATGCCATCGAATCTTACGAGCATTTCGAGAAGAAAATCTGGCCCTCCCTTGATCTCTCGGCCGAATGGTTCGACCTTGTGATCATGAGAAAAGGAAAAAAAGAGACGGTGAAAATCAGGACCATGCCGGCGGACCAGCTCCCGGTGCCCCCGAAGAGTCTCTCTTTCGGGAAGGTGCCTGCTTCCGGAAGCGGCGGGAAAGAACCTCCGAAACTGGGATTCGTTCTTCGGAACCTCACCATGAGCGAGAAATCTGCCCTCAAGGGGCGGACCGGCGCGGCCGTTCTCGAAATAAAGGCGGGCGGACTCGCCGAAGCTATGAAGATGCAGCCTGGCGACATCATCCTCTTCTGCAACGGAAAACCGGTGCCGTCGGCAGAAGGACTTTCGGGGCTCCTGGTGGAGGGGGAGAACAACTTCCTTCTCCTCCGGAACGGAAAGGAACTCACTGTCGGGGTCAACACCGTCACCACGGCGTACTGAATTCGGCGGATCCGGAGCCTCCCCCCTGTCCCGGCGTTGGGCAGGAGGATCTGGACAAGGATGACCGGGACAGGTATCGCGTCCGATGCCTGTTCCGGAGAAAAGGAGGGTGTTTCCGTGAAGAAACGCGGCCTGCTTGCTTGGGCGCTGCTCTTTCTTTCTCTCTGCTCATGCGCCGCTTTTGCCCAGTCTCCTTTCGTTCGCCACTATTATATTCCGGAGTACTATCCCACTGTCGAAGAGGCCATGGGACGCCTCAAGAACATCCAGCCCCTGCTCATGAGCATCGATGACGGAATGCTCAAATCTGTGGAGGCTGACAGGTTCGGGATACGCTTTTTCTGGACGGCGGGCCAGGCAACCGTAATTCCTTTCGACAAGCTCACGGATTTGAGGATCTGGCACAATACAGCCTTCAAGGGGCAATGTCCGTGGTTTGTAGCGGCATACCTGTCAACTGCTTCCGAGGGTGAAACATCACCCCAGATGAGGACTTCGACAAAGGGAGTCGCTGAAACCCTGTGCTCGATCATCACAAGTCTTGCTGCCGCCTCGGGACATCCAATCGAGTTGAGGGGGTATATTGGTTTTTCGTACGAGGAACCGACGAAAAAGAACCTGAAGGACGCCGGACTGAAGAAACAGGCGGGCATTGTGGTTGACTTTGCGGATTTGGGAGGGCCTGCCGAGAAGGGAGGGCTCAAACCCGGAGACATCATTCTGTCCGTGAACGGCCGGCCGGTTGAATCCTTTGAACAGTTCAAGAAAGATATCCGTCCCGGTTTTGTTTCGGCGGATACCTTCATCCTGGAACTTGCGCGAAACGGGAAAAAAGAGACTCTCAGGATCAAAACTCTTCCGCTGGACGAGTTCCCCGTTCCTCCGAAGACCCTCACCTTCGGCCAGGCTTCACCTGCCGGAAATGGGAAAAATCAGCCCCCGAAACTCGGGTTTGTGCTGAGGAACTTATCCATGAGCGAAAAATCGGCCCTCAAGGGGCGGACAGGCGCCGTCATCCTCGAGGTCAAGCCTGGAGGGCTTGCCGAGGCGATGAAGATGCAGCCGGGTGATATCATCCTCTTCTGCAACGGGAAGGCAGTGCCGTCTGTAGAAGGTTTCTCGGTCCTTCTCTCAGAGGGGGAGAACAACTTTCTCCTCCTGCGGAACGGGAAGGAGCTCACCGTAGGCATCAGCACCGTTACGGAATCTTTTTGAGCCGGCGCTTCAGGATGTTCTGTGAAATGCCCCCGAGGTCTGCTTTTTCTGTAATGGGGAGCATTTCCTGGGAAGAATTATGGGTGCTGCATTCCCTGTGTGCCCGCTGGAGAAAATGCACAAAAAGAACTGAAACAAGCAGGAAGGGAGAAGGAATCCGTGGATGAATTAATGCGCAAGTTCCCACTGATTGAGGATTTGAAGAACGGGAAAGAGGTTTTCTGGCTGAACCCGGGGCTGGACAACAGGCTCCCCGACGAGATGACGAAAGATGACATTGCCGATGCTTCGGCGAGGCTTGCCCGTTTTGCTCCGTACATCATGCGGGCTTTTCCGGAAACGGTTCCCGCAGGGGGGATCATCGAGTCGCCCCTGAAGGATATCCCCGAGATGAAAGCCTTCCTGGCTGAAAAAGCAAAGGATGGACTGTCAGGACGGCTGCTCCTCAAGTGCGACAGTGATCTCCCCATCTCCGGTTCCATCAAGGCCCGGGGGGGGATATACGAGGTCCTCTGCTTTGCCGAGAAGGTGGCGCTGGAAAGCGGTCTCCTGAAGCCCGGCGACGGTTATGCCGTCCTGGCTGAGGACCGGTTCCGGGAGCTGTTTTCCCGGTACGCCATCGCCGTGGGATCCACGGGAAACCTGGGGCTGAGCATCGGGATCATGAGTGCACAACTGGGTTTCCGGGTGACGGTGCACATGTCCGCCGATGCGCGGCAGTGGAAGAAAGATCTTCTCCGGAAGAAGGGGGCAAAGGTTGCGGAGTACCCGGGAGATTTCCAGATGGCCGTCGCCGAGGGAAGGCGGCAGGCGGAATCGGACCCTCTCTGCCATTTTGTGGATGACGAGAATTCCCGGACGCTGTTCCTTGGGTATGCTGTGGCAGCGGAGAGGCTTCAGCGGCAGCTTGCGGAGAAGGGAATAACGGTGGACCGGGATCACCCCCTTTTCGTGTATCTGCCCTGCGGCGTGGGCGGCGGGCCTGGGGGAGTGACCTTCGGCCTGAAGCATGTTTTCGGGGAGAACGTCCGCTGTTTCTTTGCGGAGCCGGTGCAGTCACCCTGCATGCTGCTGGGGGTGTTGACGGGGCTCCATGACAGGATCTGCGTCCAGGATATTGGCCTTTCGGGAAAGACCAGTGCCGACGGCCTGGCGGTGGGAAGGCCGTCAAAGCTTGTTGGCAGGCTTGTGGAAAATCTTCTCGACGGTCTGTTCACCGTGTCCGACAGCCGCATGGAAGCTCTTGTAAGAACCCTGTACGAAAAGGAAGGCATTTTTGTCGAACCTTCGGCGGCCGCCGGCTTTCCGGGCTATACGTCCGTCCAGCGGTGCGCTGACTATAGGGAAAAGTTTTCTCCTGCTGCGATGGAGCATTCTGCCCATATCGTCTGGGCAACGGGGGGCAGCATGGTTCCCGAAGAAGAAAGAAAAAAATACCTGGCAGACGGATAAGGCGCAGAAAAGGAGCCCTTTCGGGCTCCTTTTTTATTTGAAGATGGATTCGAGAAGTTTTTCCTTCAGGATTTCCTCGGGTGTTTTCGGTTTCGGGGCCTGGGGGGGCGGCGCGGGAGCCGGTGAAGGCGCCTGGGCGGGTGCCTGCTGTTTGGGCGGCGGAGGCGCTGTTTTCAGGTTGGCGATGGACGGCTTGTCCAGGGTGCCCCGGACGGTGAAGGTGGTGTTCCGGAAGTCCTCTTCCGCCATCCCTTTCTTGAAGCCTCCGAGGAGCCCCTGGAGAGCATCTTCGAGTGATCCTCCGGATATTCCTCCGGCTGCTCCACCCCTGAGGGCGTTGAAGAGCTTCATGTTGATGTTTCCGGCGCAGCTGAGGTTCAGGGCTCTCCTTGGGCCGACAGTTCCCTCTGCGGTGAGGAAGCGGTACATGGGGTCGTTTTGCGGCGCCTCGGCCCGGGCACCCTTTTCCAGCACAATCCGTCCGGTTTCAAGGCGGAAGGGGATGACTGCACCGGTGTAGCGGATTCCCGAGGTACCGTAGAGACGAGCCGCGATGTCGACGTTCCTGAAGCCTGAAACGGCTCCGGAGCTCACTGAAGCTGTTCCTTTTCCGGAGAGGGAGAATTGCGGGCCGAGGGTCCCGGATACCTGAAGCGATCCCCTGGCCTGTCCGGTCACTTTGCCGCCGAGACCTCCCGCGAAGGCATGGGCGGCAGCGTTGACGTCCACCCCGCTGAAGGAGACGCTGGAGGTGTATTTCATCGTTTTCAGGTTCAGGGTTCCGCTGCCTTTGAGTTTTCCGCCGTAAAAAGCAAGGGAGATGTCCTTTCCCCTTAGGACATCCCCTTCAATCGTGAGGGGGACGGTGATGTTCGTCGCCCCAAGCCCGCTGATGGAGACGGCAGGGGATGTGATGGTCCCGCTTCCGCTTCTTTTGGTTCCGGTTATGCGTCCTTTGAAGGTTCCGTCAGCCCTGCCGCTGATGCTGAGCCCCCCGGCGGCGGGAAAATCCCCGGCAAGAGCCTTGATGTCGATCTTTTTTGCGGAGATGTTCAGGGTTATGTCGGGTGTTTTGCCCGGCTTGACCGTTCCTGATCCGGAGAGAGTTCCTCCTTTGAATCCGGCGGCGAACCTGTCGATCTTGAAGGCCTTCGCCGTTCCTGAGAGCTGGAGGGTCGCATCGGCAGCAGTTATCCCGGAAAGGGAGACCTTGGGGGACGAAGCCTTTACCGTGAAGGAGGGATTTGAAGCAGGCCCTTTCAGGGATGCCGTTCCCCCGGCCGTTCCCCGGAGGAGGAAATGCAGTCCGATGGCCTTTGACATGGCAGCGAGGTCAGCTTTGGAGGCGGTGAAATTCAGTTCGAGCTGGGGTTCGTCAGCGCTTTTTGCACCGAAAGCGACCTTTCCCGAGGCTGAAAAAGAACCTTCTCCGCTTCTTGCCGAGGCGGAGGGGACGGAAATAGTCCGCCCCGTCTTGGTGGCTTTCATGGCAACTGCGGAAAGAGGTACTCCATTGTATTCCCCGGAAGCTGCCGAGAGGGAAAGGGACAGGTCACCCCGTTGCAGGCCTTTCAGGCCGCCCGGGGATGTGACCGCGGCGGACAGGTTTTTGAGGGAAAGCGTCCCGGGGAGGGAGAGCTGGGGGGACGAGAGAACAAGACTGATTGAAGGCGAGGCAGTCGTTCCCTTTACTGCGGCTTTTGCTGAGAGCGTTCCCCTGAAGGAGGCAGCAGGGATTCCTGGGATCAGATCTGAGAACTTCCCTGGTTGAATGGCGTTTGCCTGAGCCGTGATATCGAGTTTCCCCCCGGGAGTGACGCTTCCGGAGGCGGTAATCCCGGCGCCTCTCCATTGGGCGGCAGCGGAGGAAATGGCTGCATGCCCTCCCTTGAGGGAGAATGAGAGGGACGGCGACGTGAGGATTTCTTTCCCGGCGGTTAAACGGGTGCTCCAAACCTTTCCGGAGATCTCCGGCAAGAGTGGTGATCCCTTCAGGACGAGGTCTGCGTTCACTGAGCCGGAGAGGCCGGTACGTGTAAAGTCCTTGACGAGGGAAACCGCTTTCTGGAGGCTGAAGGACCGGATGGCGGCGGTGAGATGGAGCCTTGGAGCGGTGGCATAGTTCTCCACGGTGCCGCTGAAGTCGGCCATACCGTCTACTATGCCGGTTTTGCCTTTCAGTTTCACCGCGGAGGGGGTAAATTCGGCCTGGAGTTCGGCATTCGATGCAGCCAGGCCGAAGAGAGTCAAAGAACGGGCCCGGATTGCGGCGGTGCCGGAAAGGGTGTCCGCCGTGCCTGACACCTGTCCGGAAAAAGTGTCGATTACTCCTTCTATCGATCCCGCGGGAAAAAGCCTTTTTGCATTCCCGGTTCCGAAGGATTCCCCCGAGAAAGAAGCCTTGAGGAAAGGGGCTTGCCCGGGAGTGAAGAGAAGGGAGAGTGTTCCCCTGACCGGAGAAGAGAAAACTGATCCTTCCGCCTGCGATGCGGTCAGCCTGTTTTCCGCGAAACGCCACCACGCTCTCGCCCTGTCCACGGGTATTCCACTGACGGAAGCCTTCTCCAGAGAGAGGTCTCCCGAAAGGACAGGTGAGTTCCATTTTCCCTCCCCGACAAAACTCATGGAGAGTTTTCCGGCCAGGACTCCGGCGGGGACGGGGGGCCAAAGGGAGGATATCTCCGCCAGATCGAGGCCGCTGACGAGACCGGCCACTGACAGTGAAGGGAGAATGGTCCCAAGAGCCTCTATTTCTCCGCTGCCTGCCCTGAGGGAAAGGGACCTTACAGCGATTCCTCCGCCGGAGAGGTCTATTCCTGCCGTTCCGATAATTGGAACTGAGTTCACTTGTATGTCGATGTCCGCTGAAACTGTTTTTTCCGAAAATGAGAGGCCGATGAGAGAAATTGCAGCCCTGCTTTGCCCGAACCTGATTCTGCTGCCTGAGATTTCCGCCCGCTGTATGGAAACAGCCTGGTCGCCTGATAGGGGAGTCAGGAGGGAGAGCCGTTCTGCGAGTTTATCGCCGTCAATGTCGGCGCTGATGATGGAGAAGGAGCTGACGGCAGGTTTCATGGAAAGAAGGGATTTCGGACTGATCTTCAGACGCAGCGAATCCGCGCTGAGAAAGGGGCCCTGTTCCGTGGAAAGGGTGAATTTGCCCGTGGAAAAGCCCTGTACCGGGTTTCCCGAAATTCCGTCCACCGTAAGCTCGGCTCCAAGGAATTCGTTTGCAGCATTCCTGGCTTCCCTGAGGAGCAAATCTCCTGCGAAATCTGCCCCGGCTGCGGTGAAAAACAGGCAAACAAGCAAAAAACCAACGGCGGCTGTTATCCGGAAGCGATGATTCATGGTGAGCTGCCTCCTTTCAGTTTCCTGTTCGGAACCCCCTTCCCCCTATCCTTCCCCAGAGAAATGAAAACGCGGGGAACAGCTTGAGTGTTGAGAAAAATTAGTCAGTTCATTATATCACCTCCCTCCAGGGGGAGGGCGCAAATGGGACCCCGTTGTCCGGGGAGTGAATCAGGTACTGTTCGACGCTTGGGGGAAAAGTGTTCAGTGTCTGATGAGTAAAGAATTTAAAAGAAAACAGGAAGAAGAACACACCTTGCCATAAAGAGAAAAAACTTTTATAATATTTTCAATATATTTTATAAATATAACTCGGGAAAAGGAGTGTAATACCATGAAATTAAGCGCACGCAACCAGATAAAGGGAACGGTAACGGTAATAAAGGAAGGCGCAGTTGAAGCCCAAGTGACGCTTGACATCGGAGGCGGCCAGTCCGTTGTATCGGTGATCACCATGGATTCTGTCGCCAATCTTGGTCTGAAGGTCGGGTCAAAGGCGTATGCGGTTGTAAAAGCCGACAGCGTAATGATCGCGGTGGACTAAGATCCTTTCGGTCTGCCGTCCGGAATAAAACACTCAGGCCCGGCGGAAATGGGCCTGAGCGTTTTTTCAGTGAAGAAAACTGCTACCGCACCGTTATTTCAAAAAAATCGCCGGGATCCGCTGCAAGGAACAGGAGTGCCCCTCCAGGCACGCCGATGTTCCCGCTGTCGGTAATGCTGTCGTACAATAGTTCCGGCTCCTCCTCGCCGCTGAGCACCACAACCCTTCCTCCGGCGGGCTTTACAACGGACAGCGTGCATTCATCAGGAAGTACGGCCCATTCGTTTTCACCTTCGCCCCCTATTGTGATGGTATTTTTCCCGGGCGAGAGCTGAGCAAGGGTCTCTTTTCCTGAATAGACGAACTGCATGGCTTTTGCCCGGACATCCCCGTTTTTCCTGAAGAGCCGAAATTCCCCTTGATCCCGGAATCCTTTCGCCGCAATTGCCGCGAAGTCTGGCGTCTCAATTCTGTTCACCCCCGTAAAATTGCACATACCCCGGGAGTTCCCTGTAGAGTGCCGACCGCATCAAAAAGACTTCGGAAAGCTGGTCGAATGCTGACCTATTGCGGATCAGCCATAATTTCCCGTCCACATCGGCGGACATCCTTCCCGGGTTCTCAACCGGCTCGATCTTTTGAAACACAGGTATGTCCGCTTCGTAACGGGGAATTGTTTCCTCCACGAAAAATGTGCCCGAATCGCCTGTAATGAAGTAATAGGTGTTTTTCTTCTCACGATCATGGAAAGAGCCTCCCGTGTGGACCAGTGAAAGGAGAGGCTTTTCTTCTGCCGGATGCACTTTCCTTCCCTCCTCCGGACCCTGGGGGAGGGGGGAAATATGCAATTCATGTTTCTCTGTGTCGAAGGAGAAACGGAAAGCTTTTTCCCCGTTCACGTAATAGCCGCCCTTCTGCAGCAGCTCTTCCGGAACGGGCTGCGGTTCCGGTGATTTTTTTACAGGATCTGAAACCGGCCGGGGAAGCCCTTTATCCTTCAAAAGAGCGTCCATAATGAGGTAGGTCACCTCATCTGCGGAAACATGGCCAGAAAAGATCGCCGCCACCGCCAAACGCTCCCCTGGAAGGACCTGGAGGTTCGTTGAATAGCACATAGTTCCTCCGCTTTTGCCCACCACCTGGTATCCGTTTGTCCTGTATGCCGGAAGCAGTGCATAATCCCACCCGAAGGCATCAAGCAGAGCGTCTCCTTTCAGCAATGCGGAAAAGGGCGTGGGCTGCTGTTTCATGATTTCAGCCAGCGAAGTCTCTGAAAGGATGTTTCTGCCCCCTGGAGTGAAACTGTCGCCGAAGCGGCACAGGTCTTCAGGAGTGGATGAAAGTCCCCCCGCCCCGAGCACCGTCACAATCTCGGGAGGGAATTTTTTTCCTTCTTTATCGTAGAATTCGGCTATTTTTCCGCCGGCGACGCCGACACTCTCCCCGGAATCGTTCATGCCCAGGGGCTTGAATATCCGCTCTTCCACGAATTCAGCGAACTTTTTGCCCGAGAGACGCTCGATGATCATCTCGGCCAGGGTAAAACCATCGTTGCAGTAGATGCTCATTTCCCCCGGGGCATGTTTCAGACTCGCATCCCTTAAGGTTTCAAGAAGAAGGGCCTGGTGGTCGCCCTCTGCCCTGTAACCGAAGCTGAACGTGGACCCTGGCAGACCGGAAGAATGGTTGAAGAGCATGCGTACCGATATGTCGCGGTACCTGGGATCCTTCATGGTGAACTCGGGAATGTGCTTCACCACAGGATCATCTATACCGAGTTTCCCTTCGTCAGCGAGCAGCAGAACTCCCACCGCGGCAAACATTTTGCTCGTGGAGCCGATATTGAACCTCGTATCCGTGCCGACCGGAGTGTTTGTTGATCTTTCAGCCGGTCCGAAGCCCTCCGAATAGACAATTTTTCCCCCGTCCATTACCGCCACCGATGCTGCGTTGGCTCCGCCGGAGATTATTTTTTTCCATATGAACTCTCTTGCGGTTTTCACAGTATCTGGATATTTCGCCTCATCGCATGCTCCCCGGCTGACCGGGGAGAAAACAGATACAACGACCAAAAGACAGACAAAACACCAGCGAATATGAAACCATTTCCTGACGCCCACTTGCTGCACCCCCATCATGCACATTTTTTGAACAATGATCGTTCCGGAGCAAAAAAAGAAAACACGAATCAGCCCCCCATTATTGGCAATCTTACATGTTTTCAGTCTTATTCACAACGTGCAGTTCAATCAACTGTCAAGAGACAGGGAAAATGTCATCCCTAAAGTTGGGAAATGGGACAGGGATGACATTATAACTGTCTCGTAACAATTAAAAAGAAAACACTCGACATCCGGAAGAGGTCTTGATAGAATCCACCTTCTTGGAGGCAGATGGAAACTCTTTCTGTTTCCCGGCTCCATCCCTTGTTTTTTCGGTAAATATGCTACAATAAGGACCATGGTCGGGAGCATCCTCCCGCTGATGGCGGATGCTTTCAGAAAGCCTATTATGCCCTTGCTGAGGGCGGACTATATTTACAGGGAGGTTGCTACATATGGCGAAGGAGAAATTTGAGAGGTCCAAGCCGCATTTGAACATCGGAACCATCGGTCACATCGACCACGGGAAGACGACGCTGACGGCGGCTATCACGAAGTGCCTTGCCACGTCGAAGTTCGCCG
>JAGPEN010000029.1 GCA_018057035.1 Aminivibrio sp.
CTTTTTGATGGCCCGAGCAACCGGGTAAGAGATTCCCTGATGCGCAGGGAGGTGTGAAAAATTCCCCACCCCCCTGCTGGGGAAAAATCTTTGCAACTTTGAGGATTTCCCTCTTGCAAAATACACCCATACCACCGGGTTCCGTCCTTTTTTCAATCCGTCAGGTTCAGAAATTACTTTTCAGCGTATTCCTTGATGAACTCCTCGATGAGCTCTCCTGACAGTTTTTCCGAAAGCTTGCCCCACGTGGCCGACACCCTGGCAAAAATGGGGGCCAGCTCGTCCATCGAATAGGTATGCACTTCAACTCCGGCTTCCCGCAGAAGGTCGAGGTGCTTCTGCTGGTCCTTTTCGGCGAGGTCGATGCTGATCGCGGTGATCTTCGAACATGCCCCGGCGATGACTGCGCGGTCCTCTTCCTTCAGCTTTTCCCAGGTCTTCAGGCTGATCATGTAATTCAGGTTTTCCATGGAATAGCGGAGATCGTACCAGTATTTCAGAACACCTTCCAGCATGGAGTACGCCGCCGTGGGGGTCATGCCGTTCACGCCTTCGGCGAAACCGTTCTGGAGGGATCCCCGCACTTCGTCCCAGGGAATGGTGATCGTCCTGTACCCCATGGCCTCGGCGCCGAGCTTGAAAACCTCCATGTTCGGGATCCGCAGCAGAATACCCTTTTTCACCTCGGGATTCAGGGGCTCGTTCACGGGTTTTGTGCTTCCTATGCCGATAAAGCCTTCCATCTGAAAGGCGAGAAGCTTGACCCCAAGATGGGTATGGAGCTCATCCATCTTTTTGAAAAGCCAGCCGTCAGGGGCGAAAAGTTTTCTGGCGCCGTCGAAAGTCCGTACTATGCAGTTGATATAGGCCAGTTCAAACATGGGATCGAACTGGCTTGGAACAGTGATCGCCGCCATATCGATGGACCCGCGGACCAATTCTTCGTACACCAGGGTATAATCGCCGAGTTCGTTGTTGGGGAAAACCTGGATTTCGATGCGCCCACCGGTCTTTGCCAGGACTTCTTCCGCTACCTGGCGCATGAGCATGGTAGCGGTATGTCCTTCGGGAAACTGCCCGGAAAAGCGGAGCGTCATTTCCGGGGCCGCAGCCGAGCATCCGGAAAAGAAGGCAGGAATGAAGAAAAGGACACCAAGAAGAACGGACAGCACAACCTTTCGCATAAAACGCACTCCTTTCAGAATGGAAGCCTTCGCCTAGCTCACAAAACCGCGCCGTCTCCGCATGGACCGCTTACACTTTCCTTGAGGTAATAATACAACATTTGAGCCCTCCGGAGAGGACATTCTTCAACTCTCCAGGATGGCCCGAATTTCCACGGACTTCTTCAGTATGGGGGGAAGCCGCCGGAGCCTTCTGTTCAAAGCGAATGATAAGAGGGCAATGTGAACTCTATACAGGAGGCGTTTTTTGAAATAACGATCGTTTTTCCTATTTACTGTGCTCTCTTCAGGCGAAAGGCGAGTAAAATCGTAATAAGAAACAGTAATAACCGGAAAATGACGCCCGGTCATCTGTACAGTCACCGAACGGATGAGTACGCCGGAAAAACGGCCGTTTTTTCCGGCGCTGTCGGCTTCATCCGGTCATTATAACTGACATCCATGGAGCACCCTGGCCGGGGCAACAGTTTTCTCCAAAAAAGGAAGTGATCCCGTGACCGAAGCAGATCCCGGAATCGTTGAGAAAAAACAAGCAGGATCCTCACCCGAACCTTCCGAAGGTAAATCGTTGGTGCTCAAGCTCTATGAAATCTTCACCCCGCAGGAACGGATGCAGGCCCTGCTGATCTTTTTCGCTGGGCTTATCACGGCCTTTGCCCAGATGGCGGGCGTTTTTTCCGTTTTCCCCTTCATCAACGTCGTCATGGACCCGGCTTCCATACAAACCAACCGGTGGCTTGCACTCGCGTACGCCACTTTTTCCTTCTCATCCCCCGGTGAGTTCATGGCCGCGCTGGGGATCGCAGTCGTTCTTCTCGTCATCCTCTCAAACGGGATAACAGCCCTCACCATGTGGGCCAAGACCCGGTTCGTCCTCAACAGGAACTTCACCTTTTCCAACCGTTTGCTGGAGGTCTACCTCGGCAGGCCGTACGCCTTTTTCCTGGTCAACAACACGAGCGACCTCGGCAAGAACGTCCTGTCGGAAATCAACCAGCTGACCACAAGCTTCCTTATGCCCCTCTTCGAGGCTATGATCAACATTCTGATACTTGTGGTCATTGTCTTCATGCTATTTTCCGTCAACCCCGCCGTTACTGTCGGCACCCTCGGTTTCCTGGGAACGGTCTACGGCACGCTGAACTTTTTCCTCAAGGTGAAACTCAAGCAAATGGGCGCAGAGCGGATGGAGGCCAACAAAAAACGTTTCCGCGCAGCCACTGAAGCCCTCTCCAGCATCAAGATCAGCAGGGTTATCGGTGCGGAACCCTTCTTTCTGGACCGGTTCGCCGAGAACTCCAGGAAGTTCGCAGACCTCAACGTTTTCGCGAAAGTCGCGGGGCAGCTTCCTTCCTACCTGATGGAGAGTATCGTCTTCGGAGGGCTCATCCTTTTCGTTGTCCTCGCCCTCGTCCGGGGAGGTGAAGTTTCCGCCCTCGTGCCCCTGGTCAGCCTCTACGCCTTTGCCGGCAAGCGCCTGATACCCGCACTCCAGCAAATCTACGCCTCCGTGACGCAGATATACTACAACAAGGCCATTCTGGACAGGCTCCACCAGGACCTGGTTTCAGACGAACAGCCCGATCTCTTCCCCAAAGAAGGAGAAGAAGAGGAAGACCTCCCCTTCCGGCGCCGCATTCTGCTGGAGGACATCCGTTTCCGCTACCCCGAAGGAGAATGGAACGTCATCGACGGACTCGGCCTCGAGATCCCCAGGGAAAGCGTGGTCGGCCTCGTCGGATCCACCGGCTCCGGGAAGACCACCCTGGTGGACATCATCCTCGGGCTGCATATCCCCCAGGGAGGGAGAATGTTCATTGACGACACCCCCGTTGCCCCCGCCAACATCCGTGCCTGGCGCCGCAAGATCGGCTATGTCCCGCAGGATATCTATCTGAGCGATGACACAGTCACCCGGAACATCGCCTTCGGCATCCCGGACGACAGGATAGATGATGAACAGGTCCGTCGGGCGGCCCGTATCGCCGCTCTTGACGACTTCATCCGGAGCCTGCCGGAAAAATACGGGACCGTCATCGGCGAGAGGGGAGTCCGCCTCAGCGGAGGGCAGCGCCAGCGGATCGGCCTGGCCCGAGCCCTGTACCGCAACCCGGAAGTGCTCGTGCTTGACGAGGCCACCAGCTCGCTCGACGGCGCCACCGAAGAGGCCGTCCTGAGCGCCATACGCACCGCCTCCAAGGCCAAAACCGTCATAATGATAGCTCACAGGCTGAACACACTGAAGGACTGCGACGTGATCTACATGCTGGAGAAGTATAATGGACCCGGAAAATCGGACAAGAAAGCGGGGGGAGGTTAAGCACTAAAACATGGTAACGCGTCGGAACTTTTCGTCGGAATTTAAGGCAAAAGTTGTGCTCGAGCTGCTCAGGGAAGAAG
>JAGPEN010000030.1 GCA_018057035.1 Aminivibrio sp.
ATTTCGATGAGGGCCTCAATGAGTTTTTCCAGGTTGTCGAAATCAGGGGCTTTCGTTTCATGGACACATTTCTGAAGGTAGTTCTTCAGTATTTCAATACAGGCTCTCTGCATGGCCTTCCTGGCCGCAGAGAGCTGCAGGAGAACGTCGTAGCAGGGTTTTTCCTCGATGATCATCCGCTGGATCCCGCGAAGCTGCCCCTCGACACGCCGGAGCCTGTTCAGCATTGCCTTCCTGTCCTGAGGCAGGTTTTCCAGCCGATCGATGAGAGAGTCTTTTGCCATGTCTCAATGCCCCCAGTCGTTTGTTTTTCTTGTTGAAATACAGGGTATATCGTACTTCTTCCGCAGTTGCCGGTCAACTGCCGGTTGTGGTATACTCTTCCGGTCCTCATCACACACACAGACTGATGGGGCTGGGGGTTGCTGTGCCAAAAAAGCATAGTCCCGGTTCCAGGTGATGTTTGTGGAGGGAAAAAACTATTTCAGGAGGGGTTATTGTGGCAGTAGTCAGCATGAAGCAGCTTTTGGAGTGCGGTGTTCATTTCGGTCATCAGACCCGCAGGTGGAACCCGAAGATGAAGCCCTTCATCTTCACGGAACGGAACGGCGTGTACATTATCGACCTTCAGAAGACGGTCCGTGGCCTGGAAAAAGCCTATGATTACATCAGGGAAGTCGCCAAGAACAACGGTTCCGTTCTTTTCGTCGGAACCAAGAGGCAGGCCCAGGACACCATCAAGGAAGAAGCGGAAAGATGCGGTCAGTTTTTCATTAACCAGCGCTGGCTCGGCGGGCTGATGACCAATTTCCCGACGATCCGGAAACGGGTCGCCCGCATGGTGGAGCTTCGCAAAATGGAGGACGAGGGAAACTGGGCTGAGCTTCCCAAGAAGGAAGTTGCCCTTCTGAGGAAGGAACTCGGCAAACTTGAAAAGTACCTCAAGGGAATCACCAATATGAAGGCCATTCCCGACGCGATCTTCCTCATCGATCCCCGCAGGGAGGAAAACGCCGTCCTCGAGGCCAGGAAACTTGGAATCCCCGTCATTGCCATCGTGGACACGAACTGTGATCCGGAAGTCATCGACTTCCCCATCCCCGGAAATGACGACGCCATCAGGGCCATCAAGCTCATCGCAGGCCTTATGGCTGACGCGTTCATCGAGGGACGGCAGGGCGAGGACGCCGGCGTGAAGATGATTTCCTCCGAAGATGCAGAAGGGGAGACGGTTGATGTTTCCCCCGACAATATCATTGAAGTCAAGGAACGTCTCCACGAGGTGTATGACGATTCCGAGGAAGAAGCTTAAGCCATAAAGGGAGGCAATGAATATGGAAATTAGCGCCGGAGCTGTCAAGGAACTCCGCGATCGAACAGGCGCGGGAATGATGGACTGCAAGCACGCCCTTGCGGAGACCAGCGGCGATGTAGAAAAGGCCATCGATTACCTTCGTGAAAAGGGACTCGCGAAAGCTGCAAAAAAGGCTTCCAGAACCGCGTCCGACGGAAGGGTGTTTTCCTATATCCATACGAACGGAAAACTCGGCGCCCTTGTCGAACTGAACTGTGAGACCGATTTTGTCGCCAAGACGGACGAATTCCAGAATCTCGGCCATGAGCTGTGCATGCACATTGCGGCAGCCGCTCCCCAGTTCCTCACCGCCGAGGAAGTGACCGGCGACGTACTTGAGCGCGAGCGGGAAATCTACAGACAGCAGGCCCTTGAAGAGGGCAAGCCCGCAAATATCGTCGACAAGATCGCCGACGGAAAGATCAACAAGTTCTACGAAGTGAACTGCCTGATGGACCAGGCCTGGATCCGCGACGGCGACAAGAAGATCAAGGACATCGTCATGGAAACCATCGCCAAACTCGGCGAAAATATCGTCGTACGACGGTTCGCCCGCTTCAACATAGGAGAATAGGTTCTGCATCGAAAGGCGGGGCGAAAAGCCTCGCCTTTTTTCTGTATTCCGTTTTCTACCCCGTGAAAGGGAAGGGATAGGTATGCGATTCAAAAGAGTTCTTCTGAAACTCTCCGGAGAGGTCCTCTCCGGCTCCAACGGTTTTGGATTCGACTTCGACGCCGTGCGCCGGATAGGGGAAGAAATTGTGGAGGTTGCCCAGTCCGGAATCCAGATCGCAATGGTCGTCGGAGGCGGCAATATGCTCAGGGGGCGCGAGCTGGAAAAGCTTGGGATTGAACGAGCCCAGGCGGACTATATGGGCATGCTGGCCACAGTGATGAATGCCCTCTGCCTTCAGGATGTCCTGGAGAAATTCGGCGTTCCCACCAGGGTCCAGACCGCCATTGAAATGCGCCAGATGGCCGAGCCGTATATTCGGCGCCGGGCCCTTCGTCACCTCGAAAAGGGCAGAATAGTGATTTTTGCCGCAGGCACGGGATCCCCCTATTTTTCGACCGATACCGCCGCCGCGCTTCGGGCTGCCGAAATGGAAGCGGATTGCCTGTTGAAAGCCACCAAGGTAGATGGTATATATAGTGCGGACCCCAAGAAACACCCTGACGCGGTGCTTCTGCACAGGCTGACCTACATGGAGGCACTGCGCCGGCAGTTTGAGGTGATGGACGCGGCAGCGTTTTCCCTTTGCATGGAAAACGCCATACCGATAGTGGTACTCAACATCCTCCAGAAAGGAAACCTGAAAAACTTTCTGGTGAAGGGTGCAGACACGGGAACCATAGTATCCGCACAAGAGGACGGCGGGGCTTGAAAGAGCGGGACGGGCGTCCGCCTTTCCATTCTTCAGTAAGAGGAGGAATTCCGGTATGCCGAAAGAAGAGCTGAAGGTTCTGCGGGATCGCATGGAAAAGGTCATTGAGCACCTGAAGGGCGAATTTCTCGCCATCAGGACGGGGCGGGCTCACCCGGGACTGGTGAGCGACATCAAGGTGGATTATTACGGAGCTCCCACCCCCATCAAGCAGATTGCCACTATCTCGGTCCCTGAGGGAAGGCAGATCGCCATTTCTCCCTTCGACAGGTCGGCCCTCAAGCTCGTCGAGAAGGCCATACTGGCTTCATCCCTTGGCGTGACGCCCCAGAACGACGGAGAAATCATCCGGGTGAACCTGCCGGAGCTCACCAGGGAGCGGCGCGTTGAACTGACAAAGCTCGTGGGAAAATACGCCGAGGAGGGCAGGATTGCCCTGAGGAACCTTCGGCGTGA
>JAGPEN010000031.1 GCA_018057035.1 Aminivibrio sp.
TACGGCGAAGCCCCTGAACAGGCCGCTTTCTCTCGCTGATATGATGGACGAAGTTCTCCACGTTGAAGGAGTTTCCTTTGAGAAACTGCTGAACTCCCTTCGGAGCAGGGCCCTGTGGTATTTCAGTGAGGGGCTGGAAAACAGGCAATGGAACGAACTGGAGATACGGATCTATGATTCCTGGGGCCGCTATCTCGACCATTACGAACGGCTCCGCATCGTCCTGGAAAGCCTCGAAGCAGGCATGATCCTGGGAGAAGGGTGGGGGAAGGATTACGCCCACATCCTCATGGCGGTGAAAATTTACCGTCTGAGGCTTTTTACCTTCCTCCCTGTGCCGGCGATAAAGGAAATCCTCATGGGGCTGGAATACGGAGCGGACGGTTCCCGGCTGGTTGATTTCGACCTGTACAGCGGAAAGGAGAAGATCTCCTGGGGCGGTATCGGCGGAAAAGGAAAAGCGCGGGGTGAGAGGGGCTCCATTGGAACGGACCTCAGGGCGAAACTTTTATCCCAGCTGTTCCCGGAGGACAGGCAGCACCTTGAAGAATGGGAATACCGCATTCTCCGGCAGCGGCCAGGAGAAGGGAACCCGGAAAACTGATCCATGGCAAAGAAAGAAATTGTATTTTCTTCTTGCAAAGAACTAAACTCTGCGATTATACTTATCTGAAAACTTTGCGTTGGTTTTTTGTGGGCCTTCAGGCTTCATGGTTTTATGATTGCATCTGGTCACAATTCGGGTCGTCAACCAATGAAGGAGGTCTTTCCCATGGAAGTTCTCAAAGTCTCTGCCAAGTCGCAGCCCAAGTCCGTTGCAGGAGCCATCGCCGCAGTGCTGAGGGAAAAGGGGGCTGTGGAGGTCCAGGCAGTAGGCGCAGGGGCGGTCAACCAGTCGGTGAAATCCATCGCCATAGCCCGGGGATATGTGGCACCGAACGGCATCGACCTCATCTGTATCCCTGCCTTTTCCAAGATATCCATTGACGATGAAGAGAGGACGGCCATCAAGTTTCAGCTCGAATCGCGGTAGGTCCGCAGGAACCGATCAAGCCCCGGCCGAAAGTGCCGGGGCTTTCCTGTTCCCCTGCCGCCGACCGGGAAAAAATATCAGATCCGGTGTGGAAAACAATCCCTCCGTTGGGGTATACTATCCTGCATAATGTATATCCGGCACTTTCTCTCTTTACCATGGAAGAGCGGGGGATGCCGGCAGGAGGAGATAGCATGTCGGAAATCAGTGCTCCCAAGGGAGTTCGGGATATACTTCCCGAAGAATCGTGGAAATGGGAATACGTCTTTGGTGTTCTCCGAAAGGCTGCGGCGGATTTCGGTTTTTCCGAGGTTCACCTGCCCATTTTCGAACACACCGAGCTTTTTTCAAGGGGTATCGGCGACACCACTGACGTGGTGGAAAAAGAGATGTACACCTTCACCGACAAGGGAGGACGGAACATCACCCTTCGTCCCGAGGCTACGGCTTCCATGGTCCGCTCCTATCTCGAACACAGGATGGGAACTCTTCCCCAGCCGGTCAAAATGTGGTGCGCAGGCCCCATGTTCAGATATGAACGACCCCAGAAGGGCCGATACCGTCAGTTCTGGCAGGTTGATTTCGAGAGCCTCGGCTCGGCTTCTCCGTACGCCGATGCGGAGATCATCGCCCTGTCCCTGGAAGCTTTCAGGCGACTGGGCCTGTCCCGGCTCGAGGTGGTCATCAATTCCGTTGGCTGCCCGGCATGCCGTCCGGAGTACAGGCAGCGCCTGACCGAGTTTTTTTCCTCCAGGGAAGGAGACCTGTGCGAGACCTGCCGCGACAGGCTGAACAGGAACCCCCTGAGGATTCTTGACTGCAAGAAGGAATCCTGCAGGGAGGTCACCGAAGACGCTCCCTCGGTGTACGAGAGTCTCTGCAGAGAATGCAGGGAGCATTTTGACGCCGTCAGGACGTCCCTTGACGGGCTGGGGGCGGTTTACAGCCTCGATAAGCGCCTTGTCAGGGGACTTGATTACTACACGAAAACCGCTTACGAAGTTCTCTCCGGAGCACTGGGGTCCCAGAACGCCGTGTGCGGCGGAGGCCGGTACGACAACCTCGCGGAAACCATCGGAGGGCCCCATGTCCCCGGAGTGGGATTCGCCGCCGGAGTCGACAGGATTCTCATGGTCATGGAGCAGCAGGGGTGTACCTTCGGGGAAGAACCCCGGCTCGACGTGTTCGGCGTCGCCCTGGATTCCCGCTCGAGGGCCGGCATCCTTTCCGTGGTGGATCTGCTCAGGAAAAACGGCATTTCGGCGGACATGGATTTCAACGACCGGAGCGTGAAAGCCCAGATGAAGGCAGCCTCGGCCCGAAACGCTCGGCTGGCCTGCATCCTCGGCGAGGATGAACTGACCAGGGGGACGGTGGCGGTCAAGAACCTCGCCACGGGCGAACAGAAGGAAACCGCCGGAGAAGGTCTGGCGCAGGCGGTAAAGGAAATGCTCTCTACCCTGAAAGGGTAAAGAACCCGGCACGTTGTGAGAGGAAGGGTCCCATGGAAGGCAAACATCGTCATTTCGACGGCAGCTGGCAGCGAACCACCTATTGCGGCAAAGTCTCCGGCAGGGCGGGAGAAGATGTTCCTGTGGCAGTGAACGGATGGGTCCGCAGAAGGCGGGACCTCGGAGGTCTCATATTCATCGAGTTGTGGGATCACACCGGGGTGGTCCAGGTTGTCTTCAATCCCGAGCTGACTCCCGAAGTCCACGAGAGGGCGGGAGGGCTCCGCAGCGAATTTGTGATTGCCGTCCGGGGAAAAATCCGCCCCCGGCCGGAAGGAACGGCCAATCCCTCCATGAAGACGGGGAACTGGGAGGTCGTGGCGGAGGACTTCCTTCTTTTGTCGCCCGCCGCCCCTCTTCCCTTCGAAATTTCCGAGGCCACCGACCGGGTCGATGAAAACCTCAGGCTGCACCACAGGTATCTCGATCTCCGCAGGGAGAGGATGCAGCGCAACCTCAGAATCCGGCACAGGATTTCCATGTACACGAGGAACTTCCTCTCAGGAGAGGG
>JAGPEN010000032.1 GCA_018057035.1 Aminivibrio sp.
TCATGCTGGCCCGGTTCGGCATACCCTACGTCATAATCGAACCGAACCATTCGGATTTCCTCAAGGGGAAGGAGCAGGGACTCTCCATGCTCCTCGGTGACCCGAACCAGGACGTGGTTCTGCAGGCGGCGGAAACAGGGGCGGCGAAGCTTGCCGTGCTCACCACTTCGGAGAGCATGGGGACCGTGGAGGCTATCCGGAGCATACGCAGGCGGAACAGGGATGTGCAGATTCTGGCGTGGGCGGCCGAGACCGAGGACGTCTCCATCCTCAGGGATCACGGCGTCCGCCATATCGTCGAGCCAGATTTCGAAGCCTCCATCGAGATGGCCCGGCAGACCCTCACCATCTTCGGGATGCCGGCCACATCAGTCCACAGGGAAGTCGCGTCCATGCGGCACGCCATGTACAGCCCGCTCTTCGAGCAGTTCCCGGAGTACAAGGCCATGAACGGGCTCCAGTCATCCACAAACATGATTTCCCTGGAATGGGTCTACGTTCACAAGGGAAATCC
This sequence comes from Aminivibrio sp., assembly GCA_018057035.1. Next base: position 515 of record JAGPEN010000032.1, read on the forward strand.
TGCCGCGGACAAAAAACTGGCGGAGTCGAAAATCCGGGAGAGCCTCGGCGTCTCCGTGGCGGCAATCCAGCGGAACGGAGAACTCATCACGAATCCCGGAGGAGACTTCGTGCTTCTTCCGGGGGATTACGTCGGCGTTGTCGGCACTCCCGAGCAAAACCGCCGCCTGGTCGAGTTTTTCAAAAAACCTGCCCCGGAAAGGGAATAATTTTCCTTCATTCCCCAAAAACGCCGCCCCCGAAAAGGGGCGGCGTTGCTGTTTCTCTATGAAGGAACGGCTATTTCCTGCCGTACACGTCCTTGGGGTTCCACGCTTTCCAGACGTTGGCCACGAGATCCGGTCCCGGGTGGAGGACCTTGCCGCCGGGAGTCCACCCGGAGGGGGTCACTTCCTTGCCGCCGGTCTTCCTTACATGCTGGAACGCCTGAAGCTGCCGGAGGGTTTCGTCGACATTGCGTCCTACCGGAGGAGTGAGGATCTCCATTCCCTGGATGATTCCGTCAGGGTCGATGAGGAAGCGCCCCCGGAAGTCCACGCCCTGGGCGGGGCTGTAGACGCCGTAGACGGTCCCGATGGCGCCGCCGCCGTCGGAGGCCATGTGGAAGGGGACGCCGCCGTCCACCATCTTCGAGAGTTCAGTGTCGTTCCACACCTTGTGGACGAACTGGCTGTCAACGCTGATCGAGATCACTTCGACCCCGAGAGCCTGGAACTCAGCATAACGGTCGGCGACCGCCGACACTTCGGTGGCTCAGACGAAGGTGAAATCACCGGGATAGAAGCAGAGAGAAACCCACTTTCCGGCGAAATCGGAGAGTTTTACGGTGGTGAACTTGCCCTTGTAATAGGCCGGAGCGGTGAAATCCGGCGCCTTCATGCCGACAGTGACACCCATGCGAACAGCCTCCTTCTTTGCCTCCGCGGCGGGCGCGGTTTCGGAACTCGGTCCTTCAACGGTGGACGCGGGAACGGCGCATGATACTTTTTCCTCAGCCATGGAACCTCCTCCTTTCAGGATACCCTGAAAAAGACAAAAGAAAATCTGTCGAAAACAACACCAGTACACTATAAAGGAAAGTTAGAAGACCTTCCTTTTGTTTTTTATTATATGGTAATCATTTTAAATGTCAAGGATTCTTGCGTCTTTTCCAGGTGCGGATTCCGTATTCAGGGGCGACACCCCTCCGGAAGCCCCCCTGTTTTTTGTTCTTCTGCAGTTTTGGCACCCCAAGACCTTTCTGGTTATTTTCTCCTCGTGATATACTTCAAAAGTGCTTTTTGAAAAATACTTTTTCTTCCGGCGGACAAGAACTTTTTCCTTCCCGGGAACGGAACCGCGACGGGAAAAACTTCTGTTGAAACGGAGGGCTGAGGATGGGGGAAAACAGCGCTTTGGAAAAATTCATACCTCTGCGCACAGCAGATATCGTGGAGGCCCTTTGCGGCGAAAGGATCCTCCCTGAGGCGGACAGGGAGAAGTTCCGCAGGGTTTCCGGGCTGGTCCAGGCACTGTACCACTACGAGTATCACCATACCCTGACGCAGGCAAGGGACGCCTATCACCCCTTCAACCCCGATGCCGACACACTGAAGCTCTGCGACCCCGACGAGGATTACTCCGCCCGGTTCGACTCCATGGTGGAGGCCCTCGAATACCTGCTTTCCGCCGCAAACTACAAAGAACTTTCCCTGGACGAGCTGAACGAAATCATGACACAGGCCGCCCCGCGGGGACTGAACATCGAGGTCAACCGGGAGAAGTACGAAAAGATCCTCATCTACCGCAGGGGCAGAAAAAGCGTCCCCAAGGTTCCCGCCCAGTCAACGTGGTGGAACAGGCTGAGAAAGAAGAACCACGAACCCGAGAGCGAGGACATGCTCCAGCGGCTTCTCATCCTCATCAAGCTGAAAAGCGAGGAGGACGTGGAGGCCTTCTACGACTACTACACGGAAACGGCAGGGGAGACGGGGCGGGAAAAGGAGCGCCGGCTCCTCGGGGAAGCGGTCACGGGAGGAAGGAAGAGCACTCCTTCCGGAAAAGGATCGAAGGTACCCACCATTTTCCTGAAAATCTTCAAGAACGTCCCCGTCTCCACCCTGGAGACCCTTTTTCCGGACGTGACCATCCGCATGACCCTGGTGGACAAGGGACTCATCCTCCTGCCCCTCGTCGGCGGCTTCTTCAGCGTGGTGAACAAGGTGGTTCCGGCCCTGGTGGTCGTCGGCACGGTCCTGACGGCCGTGATCCTCGGACAGAAGATCAACTGGAGCGATTTCAAGGACAAGCTCTTCCCCATCCTGGCCGCCTTCTCCGTGGTGGGCATGATCGCCTTCAAGGTCTTCGCCAAGTACAAGAACACCAAGGAGAAGCACCAGTCCCGGCTGATGAAGACCCTCTATTTCCACAACCTCGACAACAATGCCGGAGTCTTCGACTTTCTTGTGAACGAGGCCGAAGAGGAGGAATGCAAGGAGACCCTCCTGGCCTATTACTTCCTTCT
>JAGPEN010000013.1 GCA_018057035.1 Aminivibrio sp.
GGTTGACAGGCGCCGTCAGCAAAAAGTGAACACATCTAGGAGGAACAAATTTGACAACCCAGGGAACAGTTAAGTGGTTCAACGCGACAAAGGGCTACGGATTTCTCACCAGCGACGACGGCAGGGACGTTTTCGTCCACTACAGCGCCATCCAGGGTGACGGATTCAAGACTCTTGACGAAGGTCAGCGGGTATCTTTCCAGATCACCCAAGGATCCAAGGGAGATCAGGCTGCTGACGTTGTAAAGCTCTAGCCCTTTCTCAAAAGAGCAGACCCATGAGGCAGCGGTTAATTCCGCTGCCTTTTTCTTTTTTTTTGGTTCAATGACGGTTTTTTGCGGGAAAATCTCCGTTTTTTTGCATTCGGTCCCTTTTCCGTGTAAAATACCTTCCGCGTATTTTTTTCTCTTTCTTTGAAAAAGAGATGGACCATAAATGCAGTTCGAGCTGACATCACAACAGTACGAATCAGTACTGAAAGGGGTTGCGACAGTATGAGATCCGAGATGCTTTCCCAGGAAAAAAACGTTCTCTCCATCAAGGTGGAGTTCGAACCGGGGGAATTTGCCGGGAACGTCGACAAGGCAGCCAAAGAGCTTGCGTCCAAGGTGAACATTCCTGGATTCAGGAAAGGCCATGCCCCCAGAAAAATTCTTGAGATGCGGTTCGGGAAGCAGGCCATATTCGCCGAGGCGCTGGAGATAATGCTCCCCGACGCTATAGAGGAAATCGTGAAGGAGTATGAACTGGACCTTATCGACGAGCCGTCCGTGAAAATCGAAAAGATGGAGGAGGGCAGCCCCGTGGAGGTAGTGCTCACCTTCGAGGTGACCCCGGAGATAAACCTTCCCCAGCTGGAGGACATTTCGGTGGAACGGGCGGTTGCCGATGTTTCCGACGAGACGCTGGAGGGGACCGTCCAGGAGATTCTGAGACAGAATTCCACCCTGGTCCCTGTGGAGGGACGTCCCATATCCGGGACTGACACTGTCGCCATAGAATACTTCACCATTCTTTCGGGTGAAAACGGAGAAGATGAACGGCACGGACCGGACACGACCACCCTGGATCTCTCCCAGTCCTCCGTGAGGACCGAGATCAGGGATGCCCTTCTCGGCAAGGAGCCGGCTGCTCGGGCGGAAGCGGAAGTGATGGTCGAGGAGGACTATCCCGAGAAAAATCTCGTGGGCAAAATCCTCCGCTACGAAATGACCGTCACCGAAGTGAAAGAGCGGGTGCTCCCCGAGCTCACGCCGGAGTTTTTCCAGAAGGTTCTCCAGCAGGAATGCGCCTCTGAAGACGAGTTCCGCGAAGAGGTCAGAAAGAGAATTCACGAGAGAATGCAGGCCGAGAACCAGTCCAGGGCCGAATACGATGCCGTTGAGCTGATTTCGGGAAAAGCCGGACTCGACGTTCCTGAAACACTGATCTCCAGGCAGGTCGAAGCCATGAAGAAGGAAGACGAGGAAAAAATCCAGCGAAACAGGAACATTTCCATGGATGAATACCTTCAGGAGACCGGAACCACGAAAGAACAGTACGACGAGGAGATCCGGAAGCAGGCGGAGACCATTGTCCGTCGGTCTCTCGTTCTCGACAGGATAGCCGAAGACCTGAAGGTCTCCGTGGAAAAGGAAGACTTCGAAGCGGAGATGGCCACCCTGGCCTCAACCTATAAAATTGATGCCGACCGTCTTGTCAACAGCCTCTTCAAGGACGAGAAACGCCTCATGGAAGTGGCGAACAGGATCAAGTACAGAAAGACTGTGAAGGCCATCATGGAGGCGGTCCGGGTTACGGACGCGGCTGCTGCTCCGGCGACTGAAGAGCAGCAGAACGGCTGATTCCGGAAGGAGGGCACCCAGCATGCTGATTCCGTACGTGGTCGAGCAGACCGGCCGTGGCGAACGAACCTATGACATCTACAGCCGGCTCCTCAAGGACAGGATTATCTTTCTCGGTGAAGGAATAGACGAACACACGGGAAACATCGTGGTTGCCCAGCTCCTCTTTCTGGAAAGCGAAGATCCGGAGAAGGACATCCACCTCTACATCAACAGCCCCGGCGGGTATGTCACCGCAGGGCTGGCCATCTACGATACAATGCAGTACATAAAAAGCCCCGTATCGACGATCTGCATCGGCCAGGCATCGAGCATGGCCGCGATTCTCCTCGCCGGTGGGGCCCCGGGGAAGCGGCTCGCCCTCCCGAACGCGAGAGTCATGATCCATCAGCCCCTTGGAGGCGCCCAGGGACAGGCGACGGAGGTGGAGATCCACGCACGGGAAATACTGAAGCTGCGCGACCGTCTGAATGATATACTTGTCGAACATACCGGGCAGACGAAGAAAAAGATCGCGGCCGACACGGAGAGGGATTTCTTCATGTCTCCCGACGAGGCCCTGAAATACGGGATCATAGATAAAGTCATCCATTCGAGGTAGCCGTTGCTCCTCGCAACGAAGCCTTTCCGATAAGACTTCAAGGGAGCCCGCGAGGTGCTCCCTTGTTGCTGTATCTTCGGAAGGCTCCAGGGAGGGAGAGTTTAGTGTTTAAATTTGATGATAAAGGAAACGGAAGAGGAAAGGGCGGAAATTCCAGGTGCTCTTTCTGCGGGAAGGGGCAGGACGAGGTTCAGAAGCTGATAGCCGGCCCCGGAGTCTATATTTGCGATGAATGCGTCCACCTCTGCAGTCTCATTCTCAATGAGGAAGGCGAAGAGGCGGGTGCCGAGGCGGATCATTTCATCCCGATGTCCGAAGCCCCGAAGCCGAGGGAGATCAAGGCCTTCCTCGATCAGTATGTCATCGGCCAGGAGTGGGCGAAAAAGAGTGTCTCCGTAGCGGTCTACAACCATTTCAAGCGGATCAGCAACAATCTCAGGACGGATGCAGATGTGGAACTCCAGAAAAGCAACGTGCTTCTTCTCGGACCCACGGGATGCGGCAAAACCCTCATCGCCCAGACGCTGGCGAAAAAACTCAACGTCCCCTTTGCCATCGCCGATGCCACCACCCTTACGGAGGCCGGATATGTGGGGGAAGACGTGGAAAACATACTTGTCAAGCTTCTCCAGGCCGCCGACTACGATGTAAAGGCAGCCCAGCGGGGAATAATCTACATAGACGAGATCGACAAGCTGTCGAGGAAATCCGAGTCTGCATCCATCACCCGGGATGTTTCCGGGGAAGGGGTGCAGCAGGCGCTGCTGAAGATTCTCGAGGGAACCGTTTCCAACGTTCCTCCCAAGGGAGGGCGGAAGCACCCGTACCAGGATTTCATCCAGATCGACACGTCCAACATCCTCTTTATCTGCGGGGGAGCCTTTGACGGAGTGGAGGAGATCATCGGGCGCAGGGTGAACAGGAAGCTCATCGGTTTCGGCGGCGACATCATGGGAAAGCACGATGCCCGGAGATACGAGGTCATGAAGCAGATACAGCCGGAGGACCTCATGACCTTCGGGTTCATTCCGGAGCTCGTCGGCCGCCTTCCGGTGCTCGTTCCGCTTGAAGAGCTGGATACCGACGCGCTGGTCCGGATTCTATCCGAACCCAAGAATGCCCTTATCAGGCAGTACCAGAAGACCTTCTCTATGGAAGGGGTCTCCCTGGAATTCACCGACGATGCGGTCCGGAGCATAGCCATGAAGGCAAACGAAAAGAATACGGGTGCCAGGGGGCTTCGCTCCATTCTTGAAAATCTCATGATGGAGCTGATGTACGATATCCCCTCCAGGAGCAGGGAAGTGCGGAAGGTCATCATCACGAAAGAGGCCGTGGAGGGGCTGCAGGATCCCATCCTTGAAGGAAAAAGCTCCAAGGAGGTCGCCTGACCCATGGAGAGTCCGCGTCGCTGCTACGTCCTCCCCATACGGGACATCGTGGTATTTCCCGGGATCATTGCTCCCCTTTTTGTGGGACGGCCGAGATCCCTGAAGGCCATAGAGATGGCCATGCTCCAGGACAGAAACATCCTCGTGGTTGCCCAGAAGGATATGCAGATCGACGACCCGCGGGTGGAGGATCTCTACTCCGTGGGCACCCTCTGCACCATTCTGCAGATGGTGCGTATTCCCGACGGAACGACGAAAGTGCTCATCGAGGGTGTCGAAAGGGTGCGGGTAGAATCCTTCAGCAGGGGAAAGGAGGCTCTCGAGGCCGATGTGGTGGCCCTTCCGTGGGACGAGAGCGTTTCCCCGAACCTCGAGGCATTGAAGAGGAGCGTCCTCGAGCAGTTTGAAAAGTATGTGACCCTTCACCCGAGAATTCCGGCGGAGGTCCTCGTCACGGTGATGAACGTCGACGATCCCAGGCAGATCTCGGACCTGGTCAGCTCGCACCTGTCCATCAAGGTGGAACGGAAGCAGCGCCTGCTGGAAATGGTGGACCCCGAGAAAAGCCTCAAGTTCATCCTGAAGCTTCTTCTTGAGGAAATCGACATCCTCCAGCTGGAGCATGACATCCAGGACAAAGTCCGCCAGGAAGTGGAGCGGGGACACAAGGAATATTATCTCCGGGAGCAGCTGAAGATCATCCAGGACGAGCTCGGCCAGAACGAGACGCCATCGGAGATCGAGGAGCTCCGGGGGAAGATCGAAGAGGCGGACATGCCTGAGGTGCCGAGAAACAAGGCGCTCCACGAGCTTGACCGGCTCTCGAAAATGCCGGTCATGTCCGCTGAAGCCACGGTGGTCAGAACCTACATAGACTGGCTGGTGGCCCTTCCCTGGAACAGGTTCTCCCCTGACAACCTCGACATCGTCAGGGCGGAAAAGGTCCTGGAAGAGGACCATTACGGCCTCGAAAAGGTCAAGGAACGGATTCTCGAATTTCTGGCGGTGCGCAAACTCGCCTCCAGCAGGATGAAAGGGCAGGTGCTCTGTTTCGTCGGCCCTCCGGGGGTGGGAAAAACCTCCCTCGGGAAATCCATTGCCCGGGCCCTTGAACGGAAGTTTGTCAACATGTCCCTCGGCGGCATGAGGGACGAGGCCGAGATACGGGGGCACCGAAGGACCTACGTGGGTGCCATGCCGGGACGGATCATACAGAAAATACGGCAGGCCGGGGTAAGGAATCCGGTGCTGCTCATGGACGAGATCGACAAGATGGGGCAGGACTTCAGGGGAGATCCGTCCGCCGCCCTGCTCGAGGTACTGGACCCTGAACAGAACGGCGCCTTTACCGATCATTTCATGGAGGTCCCTGTGGACCTCAGCGACGTGATCTTCATCACCACCGCCAACGTGACCCATTCCATTCCCCGCCCGCTGCTCGACAGGATGGAAGTCATCAAAATACCGGGATACGTGTGGCAGGAAAAGATCAGGATCGCGAAAAGGCATCTTTTCCCCCGCATTCTCACAGAGCACGGCCTGTCGCAGAAGCAGGTGAAAGTGACCCCGAAGGGCCTGGAACAATTGATCAGCGAGTACACCAGGGAAGCGGGCGTCAGGGGACTGGAAAGGGAACTCTCCACCATCTGCAGGAAAATCGTCAGGAAACTGGTGGAAAAGGGAGAGGAATTCGAGGGATCGGTTACTGTGGGCCCGAGAGATCTTAAAGAGTACCTCGGCCCTCCGAAACTGTATGACCTCCGGCTGCCGAAGAAAAAGGAGACTGGCACGGCTGTCGGCCTTGCCTGGACGGAGACCGGAGGTGATGTGCTCGTCATCGAGGCGGTCACCATGAAGGGAAAGGGCGACGTTACCCTGACCGGAAACCTTGGATCGGTGATGCAGGAATCCGCCCAGACGGCCCTCGGTTTCCTTCGGGCGAATGCGGAAGAATTCGGCATCGGTGACGTGGACTGGAAAACGATCGATGTTCATCTTCATGTCCCCGAGGGAGCCATACCCAAGGACGGCCCTTCGGCAGGGATCACTATGGCTCTTGCCATGCTCTCTGCCGTCCGGAAGAGCCCCGTTTTGCCGGAAATAGCCATGACGGGTGAGATTTCCCTCCAGGGGAAGGTACTTCCGGTGGGGGGGATACGGGACAAGATCCTGGCGGCGAAGCGCCAGGGTATCAGGAACATCATCCTGCCCGCCGCCAACAGGCCCGATGTTGAAGAGATCCCGGAATGGTCCAGGGACGGCCTTTCCTTCAGGTACGTGGAACGAGTCTCGGAAGTATTCGACTTCGCCCTCGAGAGAGCGAAAGGGAAATGACGGGACACTGGAAGGTCCGCCTTGAAGCCACGGCATTTCGGGCGGACCAGTTCCCTCTTCAGGACGTTCCCGAAATAGCCGTGGCAGGGAGGTCGAACGTGGGCAAGTCGAGCCTCGTGAACAAGCTTCTCGGAAGCCGCCTGGCCCATGTGGGCGCTACGCCCGGAAAGACGAGGAGCATCAACTTTTTCGCCGTTGAATGTTCCGCCGGTCCCTTCAGGCTGGTTGACCTTCCCGGATACGGGTATGCGTCCAGGAGCAAGGGAGAGCGGGACCAGTGGTCGGCCCTCATTGACAGCTACGTTTCTGACAGGGCGTCTCTGGCGCTGGTGCTTCATCTCGCCGATTTCAGGCACGGACTGCTCGCCAACGACACCGCCCTCCAGGACTGGCTTTCCCACCTGGAGCTGCCCCTGTTTGTAGTTTTCACCAAAGGGGATAAAATCTCTAAAGGCGCCAGAAGAGGCACGCTCCAGAAATATATCCGTGACGGCCTGAAATCGGTGGATGTGCCGATCATCACGTCTGCGGAAAAGGGAGACGGCATTCAGGACCTGAGGCTCTTCCTGGAGAAATATCTCGCTTCAGCAGAAAAGCCGTCGCCCGAGAGATCACCGAAAGAGTAAATCTACGCAACGGAGGGAGTTTCGTCATGTCTGAAATCCTGGAAAAAATGGCCAAAGCGTACGATCCCAAACCCATCGAGGACAAATGGTATGCCTCGTGGATGGAAAAAGGGCTTTTCAAGGCCCGTCCCGGCAACGACAAATCAGAGGCTTTTTCCATCGTCATTCCCCCTCCCAACGTGACCGGCTCCCTTCACATGGGGCACGCCTTCAACCACACTTTCCAGGATATTCTCTGCAGGTACAAGAGAATGAGAGGATACAACGTCCTCTGGCTTCCCGGCACGGACCACGCGGGGATCGCCACCCAGAACGTGGTGGAGCGGAGGATTGCGGGGGAGGGGAAATCCCGTCATGACCTCGGACGGGACGAATTCGTCCGGAGGGTCTGGGAGTGGAAGGAAGAGTTCGGCAGCCGCATCATCAACCAGATGAAGAAGCTCGGCAACTCCTGCGACTGGGACCGGGAGCGGTTTACCCTTGACGAGGGGCTCTCCCGGGCTGTCAGGACGGTCTTTGTCCGCCTGTACGAAAAGGGGCTCATCTATAAAGGAAAATATATCATCAACTGGTGCTCCCGGTGTCATACCGCCCTTTCCGACATCGAGGTGGAGCACGAGGAGCACGGGGGAAAATTCTACCATGTCCGGTATCCCTTCGTCGACGGCGACGGCTGGCTGATCGTCGCCACCACCCGTCCGGAAACCATCTGGGGGGACGTGGCCATAGCCGTTCACCCGAGGTCGGAAAAGGCGGCCCTCGCGGGAAGAAAAGTCCGGGTGCCCCTCGGCGGCCGGGAGATCCGCGTGATAGAAGACATAATGGTGGATCCGGAGTTCGGCACCGGCTGCGTCAAGATAACGCCTGCCCACGACCCCAACGACTTCCTCGTCGGTCAGCGGCACAACCTCGATCAGGTGCAGGTGATCGACGAAAACGGCTTCATGAATGAACTGGCGCCCGGGTACGAAGGGCTTTCAATAGAAGAGGCGAGAAAGAAGGCCGAAGAAGACCTCCGGAACTCGGGCCTTCTGGAAAAGACGGAAGAGATGGTCCATTCCGTGGGGCACTGCTACAGGTGCCGCACCGTGGTGGAGCCCTATCTCTCCGAGCAGTGGTTCGTGAAGGCCAAGCCCCTGGCCGAGGCCGGCGTCAGGGCCGTGGAGGAAGGCAGGATACACTGGGCCCCCCAGCAGTGGGAAAAGGTATATTACCAGTGGATGGAGAATATCCGGGACTGGTGCATTTCCCGGCAGCTCTGGTGGGGCCACCGCATTCCCGCGTGGACCTGCGAAGACTGCGGCCATATCACGGTGTCGGAGAACGACCCGGCTGCCTGTGAAAAGTGCGGTTCAACGAAGATAGTACAGGACGAGGACGTCCTCGATACCTGGTTCAGCAGCGCCCTCTGGCCGTTCTCGACCCTCGGGTGGCCTGACGAGTCGGAAGACCTCGGATACTATTACCCCACGTCCCTCATGGTCACGGGTTTCGACATCATCTTCTTCTGGGTCGCCCGGATGATCATGATGGGCCTCGAGTTCATGGACGAAGTGCCTTTCAGGGACGTGTACATCCACGCCCTCATCCGCGACGAGAAAGGCCAGAAGATGAGCAAGTCGAGCGGCAACGTTATCGATCCCCTCGACATGATCGACAAATATGGCGCCGATGCCCTCCGGATGACCCTGGCGGCCCTCACGGTCCAGGGGCGGGACATTCTTCTGAGCACCGGCAAGATAGAAACCTACCGGCTGTTCATGAACAAAATCTGGAACGCGTCCCGGTTCGCCCTCATGAACCTCGAGGACGGTGTGCAACTGTCGGAAGTGACGGCCGATTCCCCCCTGGCCCTCCACGATCAGTGGATTCTCGCCAGGACGAAGACCGTCTGTGGCGAAGTTTCACGGCTGCTTGACAGTTTCGGGACGGGTGAAGCGGCGCGCCTCCTCTACGATTTTGTCTGGGGGGACCTGTGCGACTGGTATCTCGAGCTTTCCAAGCCGGCCCTCAAGGGCGACGAAGGTGACGCCAGACAACAGGTTACCCGCACCGTGATCTCCGGGGTTTTCCGGGATGTCCTTCTGCTTCTTCACCCCTTCATCCCCTTTGTGACGGAAGAGCTCTGGGAAACCTTCGGCTTCGGCGGGGGCTTCATCGAGCAGAATGCCTGGCCCCGGTGGGAAGACAGGCCTGATTATCCGGGAGCTGCTGAGAAGATGGGTTTTTTCCAGGACACGGTCCGCATCCTGAGAAACCTCAGGGCGGAATCCAGGATCGCGCCCCAGGCATTTGCTAACCAGGCCTTTGTGCAGACAGAAGAGAATTCCCTCCTTGCTGAAGTGCTCAGGGAGAACGGAACGCTCATGGAAACTCTCACGAAAATACGGAAGATCACCCTTCTTTCACCGAAGGACGAAAAGCCGGCCGGTTCTCTCTCATCCCAGATGGAGAGCGGGGAGGTCAGTCTCGTGGTGGGGGATATCCTGGACATCGCCGCGGAAATTGAACGACTGGCCCAGGAGATGGACGGAATCCGGAAAAACATCGAGGCCGGAAGGAGAAAACTGGCCAACGAAGATTTCGTCAGCAGGGCGCCGGTGGAAGTTGTGGAAAAGGAAAAGGACAGGCTCGCGGAAAATGAAGCCCGCCTCTCCAGGATTGAGGAAAACATCTCAAGCCTGAGACGTTCCTGATACCGCCATGAACGGGAAGCCCCGGTCCTTCGACGAACTGGAGAACGTTTTTGCCTCCCTCGCCAGTGCGGGAATCCGCCCGGGGCTTGAACGGATTTCCCGCCTGATGGAGAAGCTCGGATATCCCGAGAAGGATTTCCCGGCAGTCCATATCGTGGGGACCAACGGCAAAGGCTCGACGGCAGCCTTCTCCGACTCCATCCTCAGGGAAGCGGGGTACAGGACCGCTCTCTATACCAGCCCGCACCTCGAATCTCCCGATGAACGGCTTCTCATAGACGGAATCCCTCTTTCCCTCGGGGAATGGACCGAAGCGGCGGAGGTCGTTCAAAAGGCGCTGGAGGAGGATGCTATACTGCGGTCCGATCCTCCCACCTTTTTTGAGCTCATCACGGCTGCGGCCTTTCTCCTCTGCTCACGGAACAGTGTGGAGATTGCCGTAGTCGAAGCGGGACTGGGCGGAAGGCTCGACGCGACGAACCTCATGGGTAACGTCGTTTTAACGTTCGTGACTTCCATTTCCATGGACCACATGGAATTTCTCGGCGACACGCTTGAAAAGATCGCGGGGGAAAAGTTCGCTGTCATGCGGGAAGGAGTTCCCGCTTTTTTCTCGGGCAGCCCCGCCGGTCTTGTCCCTCTTTTCCGGGAAAGGGCCCGTGCTGCAGGCGCCCTTCCCCATGTTCTTCCCGAAGAAGTCCGGACGGAGGATGTTTCCGTTTCGGTGAAGGGCACGGCCTTTTCCCTCCTCTGCGGAGGCGGGCGCTATCCGATACGGACGCCGCTGCACGGTTCGTACCAGGTCGAAAACTGCTCCCTGGCCGCAGCGGGAATGCTGGTCCTCTCGGAACGGTTCCCCCTCATCACGGGAGAGGCCGTTCTTCGGGGGACGGGGAATGCCCGCTGGCCCGGAAGGTTTGAAATACTCAGGGCAGACCCCCCGCTGGTCCTTGACGGAGGGCACAACCCAGGCGGGATCATGAGGCTTGTCGAGAGCCTCCGGGCAATATACGGCGGGAAAAAGCCGACAGTCGTTTTTGCCTGCATGAAGGACAAGGATTTTTCCGCAGGCCTCTCCCTGCTTCTGAAGGGAGCCGGAGGGCTTATCTGCACGTCCGTTCCGGGCAATCCGAGATCGGCCGATCCTTTCATGCTGGCTGAAGCCGCGAAGAGCGCCGGATGGAAAGAGGACGCCGTCGAGATCTTTCCGGACCCCCTGGATGCCCTGAAAGCTTCAGAGCGAAAGGGAATGGGCACGGTCTGCTGCGGCAGCCTTTATTTCATCGGCTGTATTCGCCCCCTGATCCTTTCACGGAGAGAGGAGCTGCTTTTTTGAAAGGGAACGGCCCGGCCTACGAAATAGAAGGTTCTGAGGTAAACGATTCCATCGTTTTTCTTCCGCCCGGCGGGGATAAACGCTTTTCCATACGACTGTTCCTGAAGGGAGCTGCCATGGACCGGTCTTCGGGCGTCCCCGGCCGTTCCAGGGAGCTTCTGCTTGACGCCTTTCCCCGGAGGGGCCCCCTTGTGGCCCCTCAGCAGGTCCACGGGACAGATTTCATTGCAGCTTCCGCCGGGTCAGCTCTTCCGGACCGGCCCAACGCTGACGGAGTCCTTATCGACAGGAGCGGTATCGAGGCCTCTCTCCGGTTTGCCGACTGTTTTCCCGTGATCATCGGTTCTTCCGCTCCCTCTCCCTGGGTCATCCTTCTCCATTCCGGTTTTAAAGGCACCGTGCTGGATATTGCGGGCAAGGCCGCCCGGTCCCTTCTGGGGAAGAAAGGAGCCGATCCTTCAAAGACCTGGGCCTGGATCGGTCCGGGAATCGGGAAGGATCATTATTTTCGGAAAAGGGATGAATCCTGGACACAAAGAGGTATGGAATCCTTCTCTCCTGAAAACGTATCCCGGGAAGGAGATGACGTGTATTTCGACCTTGGGGGAGAAATCCGCAGACAGCTCAGAAACTCCGGGATAACGGATGAGATGATCTGTTCCATCCCCCTGTGCACGTTCAGGAATAATGATGTATGCTATTCATACAGAAAAGGGGACAGGGATAACAGGCTTTTTCTTCTTGCCTGGATGGAATGATTTCCTCCTGCCACTTTTGATGCTCTTCCCGTGAGAATACTGGTACGGGGAAAGTGTTTTTCAAGCCTCAAAAGGAGTTGATCCGTTCATGGACCTGAAAAGGCTGGGTGTTATCGGGGTCGGGCATCTCGGACAGCACCATGCTAGGGTATACACAGAACTCCTCGGGACGCAGCTTGTCGGTGTAGTCGATCAGAATGAAAGCAGGGCAGCCGCCATAGGAGACAATCTCGGTGTTCCCTGGTTTACCGATATGGACGAGTTTATCGCCCGGGCCAGGCCTGACGCCGTCAGCGTTGTGGTTCCCACGAGTCTTCATTTTGAAATTGCGAAAAAAGCACTGAGCAACGGGATTCATGTTCTCATAGAAAAACCCGTGACGACTACGGTAAGCGAAGCTGAAAACCTGCTTCGGATGGCTGCGGATTCGGATCTTGTCCTTCAGGTGGGCCATATCGAAAGGTTCAACAGTGCCGTCCAGTACATCTCGAAGATAGTTCACGAACCCCTCTTCCTCCAGTCCAGGAGACTCGGCCCCTTCTCTTCCCGCATCAGCGACGTGGGAGTCGTCCTGGACCTGATGATCCACGACATCGACATCATTCTCTCCCTGGTCCGGTCGGAAATCACGGCCATTTCCGCCACCGGGAAGTGCATACGGTCAGATCACGAGGACATCGCTTCCGCCCAGATCTCCTTTGAAAACGGTTCCATGGCGCACATCCTTGTCAGCCGGGTTTCTGAGAGACGCCTGAGGCAGCTTGAGATCATGGAACCTGAGCGCTATGTGACCATTGACTATGAAACCCAGGACGTCTCAATCAACAGGTGCGTCCGGCAGAACAACAACAGCCTCGTGGAAGTCATTGAACATCCCGTCTTCCCGAAAAGCGAACCTCTGAAACTGGAACTGCAGCATTTCGTGACCTGTGTCAGGGAAGGAAAGCAGCCCCTCGTCGGGATCACCGACGGGAAACGGGCACTGGAGGTTGCCGTATCGGTTCTCAAGCAGATTCACCTGAACGATGGAAGCTCCGCAGAGAGAGAAGAGGCCTGGGGATCATGATTCCCTTTGCTCCGTTCCGGTGACCGAAAAATCCTGAAAAAATGGTATAGTAGATGCCCTGGGTGGGGAATCCAGGGTATCTTTTTTGGGACAGCCTATTTTTTTCCTGACTTCGCCGTATTTCCCCGACTTCGCCGGGTTTGAACAGGGAAGCCTTGCAAACACCGGATAGTACATCGTGCGTGGGCACTACACAGCCCCTCTTTTCAATTCTGTGAAAAGAGGGGCAGTCGTTTGGGTTTCGGGATTG
>JAGPEN010000014.1 GCA_018057035.1 Aminivibrio sp.
GGGAGACAACGCGACGTTTGAAGTGGACCTGATCGTGCCCATCGCCATGGACCCGGGTCTTCGTTTTGCGGTGCGCGAGGGCGGCCATACGGTCGGCGCCGGCGTCGTCACCGAGATTCTTGAATAATTAAACTTCGAGGAGGCAACCATTTATGGCGGATATCGTCGGCCTCTCCTGCACCGAGTGCAAGAGGCGGAACTACACCACGACTGTGAATAAGAAGAAGCAGTCGAAGAAACTGGAGCTCAATAAATTCTGCAAGTGGTGCGGCAAGCACACCTTGCACAAAGAAGGCAAGTAGTGTAAAATACACTCTGCTCGCAGGTCCGTAGCTCAATTGGCAGAGCACTGGTCTCCAAAACCGGGGGTTGCAGGTTCGAGTCCTGCCGGGCCTGCCATTTTTTTATTGCCATTTAAAATGATAGGAGGCCGAGGTTGTGGAAAATATCCTCACCTTCGTAAGAGAAGCCCGAGCCGAACTGAAAAAGGTAACATGGCCAGGAAAAAAGCAGGTGTGGTATTCCACGCTGGTGGTAATTGCTTTCACCCTTTTTGTTTCCGCCTACCTCGGACTCGTGGATCTGCTGTTAACGGGAGTTCTTTCACGTCTTTTCAGTTAATGAACACTGCCGGTCCAGGCAGTTGCGTTCCAGGATCACTTCAGAGATCGGCAGGGAGGTGAGGGGGCCGCGAGACCCCCTTCATGCATGGATAGCATTGAAGAGCGCCGCTGGTATATAGTTCAGACATATGCGGGATACGAGAACCGCGTGAAGGCGAATCTCGAACAGAGGATCGCCACGATGGGCATGGAGGACAGGATCTTTTCCGTTCTTGTGCCTGTTGAAGAGCGTATGTCGGTGAAGGACGGGAAAAGCAAGAAGGTGACCCGTAAACTTTTTCCCAGCTATGTTCTCGTGGAAATGCGTCTAAACGACCAGTCGTGGTATGTTGTTCGCCATACTCCCGGCGTCACTGGTTTTGTCGGTTCGGGTAACCATCCCATCCCCCTCACGGAGAAGGAAGTCCGGGAAATCATGGGCAAGGTGGGGAAAGAGCAGGCGAAGCCGAAAATTGAACTGAACCTTCGCATAGGAGACACCATAAAAGTTAAAAGCGGTCCGTTTGAGGGCCAGGTCGGGCCTGTTGTGGAGGTGCTTCCCGAAAAGGGCAAGGTGAAGTTCGCCGTCACTGTCTTCGGACGGGAGACGGCTGTCGAAACCGACTATACGGAGCTTGAGAAGCTCTAGCTATATATTCAACGCGAAAGAGGCGCTTGACAGGGAGGCAAGAGAGTTCTTGGCTCCTCTTTTTCCCTGTTGGGATGTCCCTTTCAGTAACGAGAGGAGATCTTGAGGAATGGCAAAAAAAGTAATTGGGCAGATCAAGCTGCAGTTGCCTGCAGGGAAGGCTACACCGGCTCCTCCTGTGGGACCTGCCCTTGGTCAGCACGGAGTGAACATTATGGAGTTCGTGAAGCAGTTCAATGCGAAGACCGCCGACCAGGCAGGCCTCATCATTCCCGCAGTCATCACGGTTTTTGCGGACAGAAGCTTCACCTTCATATTGAAGACTCCCCCGGCGAGCGTTCTTCTGAAAAAAGCGGCCGGACTCGAGACCGCATCGGGCGAACCGAACAAGAAGAAAGTGGCTACCCTCAACAGGGCCAAGATCCGTGAGATAGCCGAAATGAAAAAGGATGACCTCAACTCCTATGACGTTGACGCTGCTATGCGCATGGTGGAGGGAACAGCGAGGTCCATGGGAATCGACATCGTCGATTAGCACCAACGAACTTGTGGGAGGCCTTAGGGCCGTTTGACCACCGGGAGGGAAAGGAAATGGCAAAAGTGAGCAAAAGGTTTCATGCAGCGACTGAAAAGATCGAAAAGGGTAAACTGTACAACCTGAAGGAAGCGATTGCCCTTTTCAAGGAGACCGCCACGGCGAAGTTTGACGAGTCCATCGAAGTCCATTTTCGCCTCGGGGTGGATCCCCGGCATGCGGACCAGCAGGTCCGGAGCACAGTTGTTCTTCCCCACGGTACGGGCATTACCAAGAGAGTGCTCGTTCTTGCCCAGGGGGAAAAAATGAAGGAAGCCGAAGAGGCTGGCGCCGATTTTGTCGGCGGCGAAGATCTCGTGGCGAAAATCTCCGGCGGTTGGCTCGATTTTGATGCCGTCATCGCCACCCCTGACATGATGAAATCGGTGGGGCGCCTCGGGAAACTCCTTGGCCCCAGGGGACTCATGCCCAGCGCAAAAACTGGAACCGTCACCTTTGAGCTTGGTGATGCCATCAAGGAGATCAAGGCAGGACGGGTAGAGTTCCGGGTCGACAAGTTCGGAATCGTCCACAACGGTGTCGGCAAGAAGAGCTTTACGGAAGAGCAGCTTTATGATAACGTCAAAACGATTTTCCAGTCGATTCTGAAGGCTCGCCCCGCTTCGGTTAAGGGAACCTATGTCAAGAGTTTTGCAATAGCCTCCACCATGGGCCCCGGAATCAAGATTGATGCCTCGGCTGCCCAGAAGGAGATTGCCGGGGAATAGGCAAAAACTCCGGCCTTTGACAATCGAAATACCGCGTGAACTGCAGACAGCGGGTCCCCAAAAGGGACAATGGATCCGTTCCGCCCGCCGAGGTTCCGGTTGAAATGCGGCTGAAAAGCTGTCTTTTTATCCCGGGCCCGGTGTGCCCGGGATTTTTTTTAAAGCTCGCAGCAAGGAGGTGAGTACATGCCGGCACAAGTAAAATTTGAACAGGTGGAAGAACTGCGTGAAAGGCTTTCCAAGACCCAGGCGGTCTTCGTGGCCGAGTACCGGGGAATGACCGTCGCCCAGATCACCGCTCTCAGGGCCCAGGTCCGCGCCGCTGGCGGCGAAATGAAGGTGGCCAAGAACACCCTAATGAAGATCGCCATGGAACAGGAAGGGCTTACAGCTTTCCCCGATGACATGGCCTACGGTCCCAACGTCTTCGCTCTCGCCTACGGCGACCCCGTCGCGGTGGCAAAGGCACTCCGGGATTTTTCCAGGGACAAGACCAACAAGGCTTTCATTCTCAAGGGAGGGGCCCTCGGTCATTCCATTCTGGGAGTCGACCAGGTAAGCGCCCTTGCCGATCTTCCCAGCAAGGACGTCCTTGTCGGACAGGTTGTCCGCACCATCGCAGCACCGATCTCCGGGTTCCTTTCGGTGCTCAACGGTCCCATCCGGGGACTGGCGACCTGCCTCAACCAGATCAAGGAAAAGAAGGAACAGGCTGCATAGCAGCGTAAGGCCGCGCCCAGGCGCACACAAATTGCAGATACATATCCAAGGAGGATAAACAGAATGACCCGTGATGAAATGATCCAGGCAATTGAAAGCATGACCGTTCTCGAGCTTTCCGAGCTCGTGAAAGCCCTTGAGGACAAGTTCGGAGTTTCCGCTTCCGCTCCTGCCATGGCTATGCCCATGATGGCTATGGCCGGCGCCCCCGCGGCAGCCGCCGAAGAAGAGAAGACCGAATTTGATGTGGTCTACAAAGCCCCCGGCGCAAACAAGATCAACGTGATCAAGGTTGTCCGCGAGCTTACCGGTCTTGGCCTGAAGGAAGCCAAGGAACTTGTCGACAATCCTCCCAAGGCTGTCAAGGAAGGCGTCACCAAGGAAGAAGCCGAAGAGATCAAGAAGAAGCTTGTCGAGGCCGGCGCCGAAGTCGAAGTCAAGTAGTTTCCCTTTTTCGGTTTTCAGCTATACTGAAGGCGAAGCGTTCATCGCTCCGCCTTCTTTTTTTACCCTTTTGCCGGAGGTTTGCCATGATCGTCGACTGCCATGTCCATGTGTACCCTCCCGAGGTCATCCGGGACGCGGAGAGAATAGCCCGGACAGAGGAACACTTTTCCCTGCTCATCGGAGGAAAGGTCCATAAGTGGGCTGTGGCCGAAGATGTGGTCGAGCAGATGGACAGGGACGGGGTGGACGTTTCATGGATCTTTGGTTTTGCTTTCAAGGACCTGGGACTGTGTGCACTCTGCAATGACTATGTCATCGAAACGGTACGGAGGTTTCCCGGTCGTTTCCGCGGCCTCGCCGTGGTGCCGCCCATGGCCCGGGGAAGCGACCTCGAGATCCTCCGGTGCAGGGAAGCAGGCCTAGTGGGCATTGGGGAGGTTTTCCCCCAGGGCCAGAACCTCGACCTTGCGGACATCAGGCAAACGTGGCGGCTCGCGGGAGCGGCCCATGAGCTTGATATGTTCCTTATGTTCCATTCAGCGGAGCCTGTAGGCCATGACTATGCGGGCAAAGGCAACGTTGGCCCCAGGGAGGCTGCGGAATTCTGTATCCACCATCCCGAGACCAGGGTGGTCTTTGCCCATTTCGGCGGCGGGTTGTGGATGTACGAACTCATGCCCGAAATGAAGCTCTATCTCTCCAACGCCCGGTATGATTCCGCCGCGTGGCCCTGGCTCTACGAGCCGGCAGTCCTTTCCGCCATGGCCGCCGCCGGGGTGGGGGACAAGCTCCTCTACGGTTCCGACTATCCCATTCTTTCCTTCCCCCGATACAAAAAGCTGCTCGATGCTTCCGGTGTTTCCGGCGCCGCAGCTGACGGGTTCCTTTCGGGGAACGCTCTCGCTTTTCTGGAGGGTGAACGCCGGTCCATCAGCCCTTCATGACCGCAAGAGGCCGGAGCCGGGCCACTTTCCGGGCGAGGCCCGCACCGTGGACTACTTCCACCACCGCAGAGACGTCCTTGTAGGCTTCCGGGGCTTCTTCTCCCAACGTTCCGGCCTTTTCAGCCATGACGGATATGCCTTTGGCGGAGAGTTCCTTCGGGATGTTCCTTCCTGACGTTCTCCGGATGGCCTCGTTCCTCCCGAGCACCCTTCCCGCGCCGTGGCACGCCGAGCCGAAGGTTTCCCTTTCCGCCCCCGGTGTCCCTTCCAGGACGTAGCTTGCCGTACCCATGCTTCCGGGGATCAGCACAGGAAGACCGTCGAAGGCGCGGGTGGCCCCTTTCCGGTGAACGCAGAGCTGCCTCTTTTTTCCCTCCCAGACATGGTTCTCAATGGATGCAAGGTTGTGGCTCACATCGTAGACGGTTATGAGTTTTTCCCCAGGGAAGAACCTGGCAAATACGCCCCGGACGGCTTCGGCAATGGCCTGCCGGTTTGCGGCAGCGAAATTCGCCGCCGCTTTCATAGCCCCGAGGTATTGTCGGCCTTCCGGAGAATCAACGGGAGCGCAGCATAGCTGCCTGTCTGGCACGGCTATCCTGTACTTCGTCATGGCGCCCCGCATGACCTTCAGGTAATCGTCGCAGACCTGGTGTCCCAGGCCCCGGCTGCCGCAGTGGATCATCACGGTGACACAGCCCCCGGAGAGCCCCATGGTGGCCGCCCTATCCGGAAGGAAGAGTTCTTCCGTTTCCTGGACCTCGATGAAGTGATTGCCCGAACCCAGGGTTCCGAGCTGCCCTTTGCCCCGTTCCTTCGCCCGTGCGGAGACCGCTGACGGGAGGGCTCCCTCAAGGCAGCCCCCTTCCTCAATATACCGGACGTCGCCTTCAGTTCCCCTGCCGGAACGGACGATCCTCACCGCTCCTTCCTCAAGTATCCTGTCCAGTTCTTTCACGCCGAGAGAATCTTTTACGGAGCCGACCCCGCACGGAACGGCGGAGAAGAGGGCGGCCAGCACCCTGTCCGCCAGGGGACGGAACTCGTCCGCCGGGATTTTCGATGCGAGGAGCCTGACGCCGCAGGAAATGTCATACCCCACGCCTCCCGGGGATATGACCCCTTCGGAGACGTCGAAGGCCGCCACTCCGCCGATGGGGAAACCGTACCCCTGGTGGATGTCCGGCATGGCCATGCTGTACCCCACAATGCCGGGCAGGCAGGCCACGTTGGCCACCTGGGAGAGCACGTCCTCTCCCTCGAGAAGGGATTCTATGTAGTCATCGGCGTAAATGAGTCCCGGAACGGCCATTCCCGGCACGGCGCCGGTTTCGAGGAGAAGGCGCCACTGGTCGATGCGCCTGAGAAAAGGATTCATCATGCTCACCTCCCTGTCAGAGATCGAGGAACATCCTCAGAAAAGGACGGGGGGAAGTCCGGAGTACGAGCCCTCCGTACGTGGCGGCCTTGACCGGCAGAACCAGTCGGTTGAGGGGAACGGTTCTGCCCCGGGCTGCTAGGGACGGAGGAGCGAGGGATATCGTGATCTGCAGGGGAAGAAAAATTGCCGACCGCGTCTCTGCCAGGAAGATCAGTTCGTTGATCCAGGAAACTGCCAGTTCTTCTCCGTCGGCGGCGGAAAGAAAAAGATTGTCGTGTTCATCTGATTGCGGAAAATCCCGGGGTGCAAGTCCTGCGGCGATGAAGAGGAACACTTCGGCGGCATCAAGAAAGACCTCGGCCATGGTGTCCGCCTCAGCTTCGAAGCCAGCATCAGCAGTGTGATCCAGTATCCTCCAGGCCACGGGCTTGCCGACCTCCCTTTTCCCTGATGTCCTTGACTTCTAATGTTACCACAGAGAGAAACAGGGGACTTGACAAAGGTTAGATGTCGAACTAATATATATGCCATGGAAAAAACACAACAGATCATCCGCCACATCGGCGGAATTCATGATTCGATACACCATTTCATCTCCGGCTATTTCGCGGAATGCGAGAAAGAATGCCTTGTTCCCTCCCACGGAGAGCTTCTCACGGCCCTTTTTTCAGGGAGGGAGTTCACCATGGGGGACCTCGCCAGGGAGATCCGGAAAACAAAGCCCACCGTGACGGTGCTTGTGGAGAAGCTTGCCCGCTGCGGGTATGTCACCAGGGAAAGGGATGTCCGAGACGGCCGCGTTTCCTATATACGGCTCACCGACAAAGGCTGGAGCCTTAAACCTGTTCTGGAAGAAATTTTGAGTTCCCTCGAAAAGAGGTTTTTTTCTGGTTTTACTGTGCAGGAAAAAAACAATCTGGAGAAAATGTTGCTCAGGATTGAAGAAAATTCGAAGGAGGAGTAGAGAATATGAAGGATTTTTTTGCGGCGGTGAAGGACCGGAGGACGCACTACGGCATTTCCAGGGTGAGCCCCGTTTCTGACGACAGGATCAAGGAGATCGTCCGCTTTGCGGTGAAGCATGTCCCATCGGCGTTCAATTCCCAGAGCGGGAGGGCGGTGCTTCTCCTGGGGAAATCCCACGACGAATTCTGGTCCATGGTGAAGGAGTCCCTAAGGAAGATCGTCCCTGCGGACAAGTTCGCCCCCACGGAGGAAAAGATCGATGGTTTCGGAAGCGGCTACGGTACGGTCCTTTTCTTCGAGGACTCACGGCCCGTAAAAAAACTTCAGGAACAGTTCCCCACCTACGCAGCCCATTTCCCCATGTGGTCCGACCATTCATCGGGGATGCTGCAGTATATCGTCTGGGCGGGGCTGGAGTCCGAGGGATTCGGGACCTCCCTGCAGCATTACGCTCCCGTTGTTGAAGAAGATGTCCGAAAGAAGTGGGACATCCCCGCCGAGTGGCGGCTGATAGCCCAGATGCCCTTCGGCGTTCCCGTCGCCGGCCCCGGTGAAAAGGAGTTCCTTCCCCTGGAGGACAGGGTCTGGATCAGGGAGTGACGGAACCGAAAAGTGAAAAAGCCCCGCGTCTGAAAAGACGCGGGGCTTTTTTAGTGTTGAAACCTCCCCCCGGACGAGGGGAGAGAGACTTCAGGAGGTCATTTCCGTCGCTCCATCACAGGACCATCGGCATTCTTGACTTGATGGCCGAAAGGCTCATAATGACGGGAAACCGCCGATGACCGGGCGAAATGAAAGAAGGATGGAGATGGAGCGGAACAACGAAGCCCGGAGGATAACCTTCCTGGGGCTTGTGGTGAATATTTTTCTGACGGCTGGGAAATATCTTGCGGGGTATTTCGGCAGGAGTTCAGCCATGATTGCTGATGCCACCCATTCCCTGTCAGATCTGCTGACCGACTTCGTGGTGTATTTCGGGCTCTTTGCGGCGGGGAAACCGGCAGATTCCCGCCATCCCTACGGTCACGGGAAAATCGAGGCCATCCTGTCCGCCGTGTGCGGCATTTCTCTTCTTCTGGCGGCGGGCGGGATCTTCTACTCCGGAGCAGCCAGGATATGGACCCTCCTGTTCAGGGATACCGTTATCCCCGGACCCGGCATTTCCGCCCTGATTGCGGCAGGAGTTTCAGTGGTGCTGAAGGAATGGCTCTTCCGTTACACCATCGAGGGGGGACGGCGTCTCCAGAGCAGCGCCCTGATAGCCAAGGCATGGGACCACCGTTCCGATGCCCTGTCCTCGGTGGGTACGCTGGCGGGAATTGGCGGAGCCCTCTTCGGGGGTGAACGCTGGCAAGTTCTCGACCCACTGGCTGCCCTGGTTGTGAGTGTTTTCATTGTGACCGCCGCCCTGCCCATCCTGAGGGACAGCCTTGACGAGCTCATTGAGGCGGCCCTGCCCCGGGAACTGGAAAACAAACTCCAGTCGGCCATTGTATCCGTTCCGGGGGTTCGTTCCTTCCACAAGCTGAAGACCCGGCGGATAGGAAGCTCCATTGCCGTGGACGTGCATATCCAGATGAACGGGGCTCTGTCTCTCGAC
Organism: Aminivibrio sp.; assembly: GCA_018057035.1. The sequence continues at coordinate 8,612 of JAGPEN010000014.1, forward strand.
GAGGCTCATGAAATCTCCCGGAGGGTTGAGCGGGAGATCTGGGATCTTTTCGGCCGCGACGCCCAAATTTCCCTCCACATGGAACCCCTCTCCCAGGCGGCGGGCCGGTGAGTTTTACAATTTGCCTTCTCCGTGTAAAAATAAAAGGACAGAACAGGTATTCATTCCATTTTCCGCCAAGCAAAGGAGCGTTTTGATCTCATGGAGACCCAGTCCGCGAAAGGCCCTCATTTTATTGAACAGATCATCCTGGACGACCTGAAAAACGGCGTGGTGAAGGAAATCCGCACCCGCTTTCCCCCGGAGCCGAACGGGTACCTCCACGTCGGACATGCAAAGTCAATCTGCCTGAACTTCGGTCTCGCTGAACAGTTCGGCGGGAGATGCAATCTTCGTTTCGACGACACGAACCCGGCCAAGGAAGAGACGGAATACGTGGAGTCCATAATGCGGGATGTCCAGTGGCTCGGTTTCCGTTGGCACAAGCTGTGTTTCGCCTCCGATTACTTCCCCCGGTTCCACGAGTGGGCTGTCGAGCTGATCCGCGCCGGAAAGGCCTACGTGGACCACCTGTCGGCCGACGAGATACGGGAGACCCGGGGAACGCTGACGGCACCCGGCAAGGAGTCTCCTTACAGGAACCGCACCGTGGACGAAAACCTTGCCCTGTTCGAAAGCATGAAGAGGGGGGAGTTCGAGGACGGGGCCTGCGTACTGAGGGCGAAGATCGATATGGGGCATCCCAACCTGAACATGAGAGACCCGGTGCTGTACCGCATCCTTCACAGGCATCACTTCCGGACGGGCGATGACTGGTGCATTTATCCCATGTATGACTTCGCCCACGGCTACGAAGACGCCATCGAAGGAGTGACCCATTCCATCTGCACCCTCGAGTTCGAGGATCACAGGCCCCTGTACGAATGGCTGCTCGACAATGTTTCCGTTCCCAGCAAGCCCAGGCAGTTCGAGTTCGCAAGGCTCAACCTCACCTATACGGTGATGAGCAAGCGGCTTCTTCTCACCCTGGTCAACGAGAGGATCGTCTCAGGCTGGGACGACCCGAGGATGCCCACCATCAGCGGCATCCGCAGGAGAGGCTACACGCCCTCCGCTCTCCGCCGGTTCTGCCAGGAAATCGGAGTGTCAAAGTCCAACAGCATGGTGGATATCGAGTTTCTGCAGTACATCATCAGGGAGGAGCTGAACCTGGAGGCCCGGCGGGCCATGGCGGTCCTCGATCCGCTGAAGGTGGTCATCGAGAACTACCCTGAAGGTCAAACCGAGATGCTCGAAGCGGAGAACAACCCGGAAAAGCCGGAGGATGGAACACGGCAGATTCCCTTCTCCCGGGAGATCTACATTGAACGGGACGATTTCATGGAAAACCCGCCGAAAAAATTCTTCCGTCTTTCTCCGGGCACGGAAGTCCGGCTGAAGCATGCCTACCTGATCACCTGCACCGAAGTGATAAAAAACGGGAAAGGGGAGCCCATTGAGCTTCGATGCACCTATGACCCCGAGAGCCGTGGAGGGGAGGCCCCCGACGGACGGCGGGTCAAGGGAACTCTCCACTGGGTTTCCCTACCCCATGCGGTGAAGGCTGAGGTGCGCCTGTACGACAATCTGTTCACCCTGAGGGACATGTCCGCCATGGAGGAGGGCAAGACCTTCAGGGATTACCTGAATCCCGGTTCCCTGAAAGTGCTTGAAAACTGCTTCGTGGAGCCCGGGCTCGCAAAAGCCGGACCCCTTGAGAAGTTCCAGTTCCTGCGGCAGGGATATTTCTGCGCCGATCCGGATTCAACTCCTGAAAGGCCGGTGTTCAACAGGACCGTTCCCCTGAAGGATTCCTGGGCGAAGGAAGTCCGGAAGGAACAGGCACAGTGAACGCAGGGAGGGGATAATCCCCTCCCTTTTTTCAGTTCGCCGGTTCCGATGTACTGTACCGCTTCAGTCCCCTTTTTCCTGGTGCTTCTTCCTTCTTTATCTGCCCCGGAGAATATCCCTTTCTTTTTTTTTACCGAGAAGTGCTGAGAAGCTGAAAGAAGAGAAGTGTTACAATAAAAAGTGGCGTACTATCCGGTTTCCTATGGGAAATCTTCGGAAATTCACAGAGGAGGTTCGCCCGATATGGTTGATTACGATGAAAATGGTTTTACCCCTTCCGGAGGGGAAAATGGAAGAAAATGTCCCGAGTGCGGTGAAGAGGTAAACGGAAAGTTCCGGTTCTGCCCGGCCTGCGGCACGGCAATCCCTGAAATGCCTGCTCAGGTTCCCTTCCGTCCCGGAACGGCGGTTTCACGGCAGGAACCTGTTTCCAGGGAACAGCCCATTCCGAGACGCAGTGACAGGTTCTCGGACAATGGAAATGAGCCTGAGAAGGGGAGGCGGTTCCGGACCAACGCCGACAGGACGGAGGCCAGTTTCCGGGAGTTCAACGCCGTGGCCCGGCCGAGGCGGAGGAAGGATGACCGGAAGAGTGCCGTTCCCCTGATCATGATCCTTCTGGTCTTTCTGATTTCCATCGGGGGCGGAGTGTACTGGTTCCTCCGGCAGGCGGAGGATTTGCCCTGGGACAGCGCTGTAGTGCAGAAGCCGGAAAAAACTCCCCAGGCTCCGGACCCCGCCGCAGACCCGTCCACCGGCGTCCCGGCGCAGGAAAGTCCCCGGGGCACTTCCCCGGCCCCGGGGGAGACAGTCCAGCCGGCCTCCCCGGGACCTTCCTCTCCCGTGCCTGTCGCGTCTGCCGTTCCCGGAGAAATTCCCGAGGTCACCGGGCCGACCCGGGGTATCGTGATCGGTTCCAGCGTCAATCTCCGTGGTTCCCACACCATCGAAAGCCCCGTTGTGGGGAGGGTTTCCGCTGGAAACCGCCTGGAGGTTCTCGAATCCTGGACCCCTGACGACAGCGCGGAGGCGGTTACCCTCGCCGACGTCGAGTTTACAGCGCAGGACGGAAAGAAAGTCAAGGTTGCCCGGGGGAGAGGCGTGACGGTGACCGGCCTTCCGGACGCTTCGGGGATGGTGAACGTCATCCTGCCCGAAGACAAGAAAAAGGTGGTTTACAGTGTGCCCTCCAAGTCCTTGAGCGACCCCCAGGCATGGCCCTGGTACAGGGTGAAGCCCCAGGGAGGCGGAAAGGAAGGCTGGATCTTCGGGAAATTCCTGACAGTGCTGGATACCCGGGAGGAGTCGCTTTCGGTGCTGAATCTCGACGCTGCCCTCACCTCCTACGGCACCACGAAGGAGCAGGTTCAGGAAGCGCTGGGAAAACCCCGGAAAACCTCCTCACGGAAGGTTAAATCTTCGGGAGGAGAGGGTACCGAGATCACTCTCACCTTCAGCGGTGCGACTTTTTTGATTTACGAAGGCCCGGGCGGCTCCGAAGTGAGGAAGATCTCCCTCACTTCGTCGAAGCATCCCCTTGACGGGGGACTTGCCGTCGGAATGGACAGGCGGCAGGTTCTTTCTCTCCTCGGCCATCCGAATGATCTTGTGAAGGGAGAGGAAGTCTATAGGGCCGACAAGGGCTCCGGCATAAGGATAAAGTACGAAAACTACAGGGTGAAAACAGTGACCGCAGGTGTTCTCAATTGACAGATTCTCCTGACAAGGAAGTCCCGGCCGTTCCCGG
>JAGPEN010000033.1 GCA_018057035.1 Aminivibrio sp.
CGGGTGGAAACGCCCCAGCTCGTGGTCCATGCATACTCGAGATCACCGTTCTGGTTCTGGAACTTGATGTCGAAGGCCCTGGCGAAATTCTGGCCGAGGAAATGGCTCGTTCCGGCCTGAAGGGCTTTTCCGTCGCTCATCATGGTTTCGCAGGCATAGGTGTTATCCGCCCCGGGGAAGCGCTCTCCCTCCGTTTTCTCTCCTTCCACCACCGGAAGGGCGAGAATGTCCCTCATGATCCTGGCGTAAACGCCGAGCATCTTCAGGGTCTCCTCCATGGCATCCTCCCTGGTGCTGTGGGCCGTGTGCCCTTCCTGCCAGAGGAATTCTGAGGTCCTGAGGAACAGCCTGGGACGCTTTTCCCACCGCATGACGTTGGCCCACTGGTTGATGAGGATGGGAAGGTCTCTCCAGGACTGTACCCATTTGCTGTACATGTGGCCGATGACCGTCTCCGACGTGGGGCGGATCACCAGGGGCTCCTCGAGGGCCTCACCGCCTGCGTGGGTGACCACGGCGCACTCGGGAGCGAATCCTTCGACGTGCTCCGCTTCCTTTTCAAGGAAGGAGTTCGGAATGAGGAGGGGAAAATAGGCGTTCACATGGCCGGTTTCTTTAAAAGCTTCATCAAAATGATGCTGTATGGACTCCCACAGGGAGTATCCCGTAGGGCGGATGACCATGCAGCCCCTCACAGGGGCATAGTCTGCGAGTTCCGCAGCCTTGATGATGTCAAGATACCACTGGGAGTAGTCGTCAGCTCTTGGTGTTATGTTCCGTGCCATTTGGGTTCCTCCTGTTTATGTTCCGTCAGTTTCGCACGGCTTTTTGGACGCCGGCGGAAAGACTATTCTAGTCCCTGAAGGCCTTTCTGCGCAACCCGGCAGGTTTACGGCAGGGGGTAATGTCCCCAGACGGGGCTTCCGATGAAGAAGCCCACCTTGAAGTCCTTCTCGTCGTTGTAGAGGAACATGAGTTTCCCGTCGAGAAGGAATCCGGGAATGGAAAAGGAAATCCCGGCCTCCCAGACATCACGATACCTGTCGCCGCCATCATCGTAGACGAAACCCATTCCGCCGAAAATCTCGGTATTCAGCTTGCCCCACCAGCTTTTCAGAAGAATTCTCCTGAATGCGGCGTTCCACCAGAACATCCGTTCGCCCTGGATGGGATTCCCGGAGTAGCTGTAGAGTTCTTCGGCGGCCCCAAGGTATACCGCACGGTTTCCGTTTGCCGAGGTCTCGTCACCTTCTGCAAAACCGGCCCGGAAATAGAAACGCCAGTTATCGGAAAGGCGGGCCGCCTGGAAATAGGTAGCCCTGTAGAGCACCTCTTCCATGTCAGGCCACCAGGCCTGCAGGTGAAAGAGGGACCCCTTCGTGGGATCCGTAGGGTCGTTCAGAGTATTGGACGTCAGGAAGAACGTAGGGCCTGAAGAAGAATACTCCTCCCCTCCAGAGTGAACCTGCTCGAACGCGTAGCCGAGCCCCGCCTCAAAGGAGCCTGCGGAAAAGCGGCGGCTTATCCCGGCCGCGTACCTGTCCCATTCCCTTCTTCCCTTATTCGAGGAAAGTTCCCAGTTCTGAGCTGAAAGAACGACCTCCCAGCTCCTGTTTTTTTCCGGAGACGTGAGGTAGCTCGCATCCACACCCCACTGTTCGCCGACCTTGAAATTGAAGTGCAGCGAATCTCCGTCCGAGAAGAGGTCTCTCCGGACACCGCTGAGGTATATCCACCGGTGGGGGTGAAAGTTCGTTGTGTATCCCCCGATGTTCAATTCCAGGGCGGGTTTCCTCTGTATGGCAAACACAACCGCCAGGTCTTTCCCGATCTCCTCAAACCGATAGTCCACGGCGAGTACGTCGTCGTGCGCTCCTATCTCGGTGCTGGCCCGCACCATGTTCAGGGTGCTGAGGGGCTCGCCTACCCACGAACGGTATTTTTTTTGAATCAAGTCCTCCAGGTACGGTGTTCCTCCCTCAACTTTTATTTCCACGACTCTTGACTCGAGACAGAGCGCTTCTTTCTGGGCCACGGGAGGAGCATTTTCCGCAAGCTTGACAATATCGGGAAGCTTTTGCATTGCGGCCTTTCTTCCCCCGTCGACAACGCGGTCGGCGTTCGTGAGGTCAAAAATGGAAACACCTTCCACAGGGGGTGCTATGACAAGATCCGCCAGCGCCATTTCGTCCAGGACGTTGCGCCTTGTAAAAATGGTCAGCGACTGTTCAACAACGTCTACCAGGGAGCGGATTTCCTCCCTAGTCTTCAGCGTTCCCGACACGTCTACGGCAATCACCGGAAAACCCGGAAAAACTTCCTTCGCAGTCTCGACGGGAAGGTTGGAAACAAGCCCTCCGTCAACAAGCAGTTTTCCCCCCATCTGCCACGGATCGAATACCCCGGGTATCGCCATCGAGGCACGCATGGCCGAGGCAAGGCTGCCTGTACGAATAACAACCTTTCCTCCTGTTTCGAGGTCTGTCGCCACCGCGGCGAAAGGAATTTCCAGTTCGTCGAACCGCACAACCTGGCTTCTCGAAGCAAGCTGGGCGAAACGCTCGAGAAGCTTCACACCGGATATTCCTCCGAGGGGACCGATCACGTTCCCTGCGGCGTCAAGAGCTACCCATGGAATTTTATTATGCGGGTTTGTGCTGTCCTGGTTCAGGGGAACAAATATGGGATTCGTCCTCTCGGACATGAGGCTCGTGAGGTCAAGGGACGCAATCACCTCCCGGA